>JAAYAQ010000083.1 GCA_012719295.1 Candidatus Hydrogenedentota bacterium
CGGCCGTTCACGACCGGCACGCTGGCCCAGTCCTCGCCGACCAGCGGCTGGGCATATCTGACAAACGCGTCCGTGACGTCATACTTGTTCGGAGCCAGCCAGGATTTCGGGAACGCGCGCTCGGAATTGGCGACCTTCTCGAGCGGCACTTTGTCGTAGCGCACGGTGTAGATGGGCCCCGGCTCCCGCAGGATGGTCGACATCCATCCGTTTTCGCCCGACTCGGCGATCAGGGCGGCCTTCTGACCCACCTTGTATGCTTCATCCAGATCCGGAATCGACGCATAGATCGCCGTCATGCGCTGGTCCGTGCCCATGACCTGTCCGCGCGCCTTGCCCGGCACCGGCAGCCCATGTTCGTTCAGCACCGTCACCAGCTGCTGGGCGACAGTCGTCTTCGACGCGCTGAACTGGGTGTGGCCGAAACTGTCCTTCGTCTCGCCCAGTTCACCGACCTCGAATCCTTCGCTGACGACAATGATGCAGCGCCCGTCCCGCGTAAGCTGGTCGTTGACGTTATCGCAGAGCTCCTCGACCGTCACCTTCGACTCGGCCATGTAAATCTGAAGCGGCATTTCGCGCTTCGGATCGGCCAGGCGCGCGGCGGCGGGGATGAACCCGATCTTGCGCCCCATCGCCTGAAGCACGAGCACCGGGTCGGCCGGGCACGAGCCCCCGTTTTCCTCGTTGGCGTTCTGCACGATGCTCATCCAGTACCGGGCCACGCTGCCGTAACCGGGCGTGTGGTCAATGAGCTGGAATTCCGAGTCGCCCACGTCGTTGTCGATGGTCTTGGGCACCCCGACAGCCACCAGGTCAAGCCCGCGCTCGTGCGCCATCTGCGCCACCTTGTGGGCGGTGTCCATCGAATCGTTGCCGCCGTTGTAGAAGAAATAGCCGATGTCGTGGGCCTTCATGACCTCGATCACCCGCTCAAAATCCTCGTTCTGGCTGGCCTTGAGTTTGTAACGGCAGGTGCCAATACTGCCCGCCGCGGGCGTGTACCGGAGCAGCGCGATTTCCTCCTCGTCCTGCGCCGACAGATCGAGCAGTTCCTCTCGCAGCACGCCCTCGATGCCGTGCCAGCCGCCGTAAAGCGTGCCGAATGTGCCGGGGAACATCTTGCAGGTCTCGATGACCCCCCGGAGCGAGCTGTTAATCACCGGGCTCGGACCGCCCGACTGCGCGACAATGACGTTCCTCGGCATAGCTGACTCCCTTGAAAACCGCGCCCGCAGGCGCACAAACTTGCCCGATTTGCCCGCAAAAGCGGCGGGAATGCCGGGACAATACCACAGCAGCGCGCCCGAATTCATATTGCCCGCGCAGTCGAGCCCCGGCCCGCGCCCGGTCGCCCGCCCGTTGCACAGAATCGCTGTTTGGGGTAGTGTATAGACAGGGTACGGGCCGAATATGGGTGTAAAGGCGTCTATGGAAGCATCAGACAACTCTGCGCAAGCGGCGCGGTCGCGCAGGACAGCTTCCGTCCTTCTGGCTGCTCTGGTCGTCCTGTATGCTCTGGCTGTTGTGGTCAAGATTGCGCGGGAACCGCAGCATTTCCAGCTCGGGTTCCGCACGTGCTATGCCGCTGCGCAAGCCTTCAGCCAGGGCCTCGACCCCTACGACGTTCCGAACCTCCACAAACTGGATCCGCGCGTGCAGGTCTCCTACGGGTACCCTCCGCTCACGCTGTATTTCTTTCTCCCGTTCGCGGCGCTCCCGTTCAACACCGCGTACCTGGCGTATCTGGCCGTAAAAGCCCTGTGTCTGGCCGCGCTGGTGTGGATGTGGCACAGGTGGTTTCTCAAACGTTCTCTCGACGGGCTCTTCCTGCTGGTCTGCCTGCTCGGCTTCAATTTCGCCCTGTACTGGGATCTGGCCGCCGGCAACGTCACGCTGATTGAGCAG
>JAAYAQ010000473.1 GCA_012719295.1 Candidatus Hydrogenedentota bacterium
ACCGCACGTCCGCCGCTGCGGCACGCGAGCACCCGGTCCGGAATGCCACATGCGCGGTTTTCTCCGTGATCCTCGCCCCGATGTTCCTGGTGTTTTTTCCCATGGCGCCTGCGTTCGGAGAGGCGTCCGAGGGGGTGACGCTTCGCGCTGAAGGCACCGCCGAAGGTACGGGCGCGGAGGCGGTGCGTGAGGCGGATGAAAACGGAGTGCTGGCGGCGATGGGGGAGTATCTCCACCAGTACGCGCCGGCGGGCGACATCCGGGTGTTCAAGGATCTGCTGGAACGCCCGCGGCGGTATGTGCGTTCGTTCGCGCGTCTGGACACGGAGGTTGAAGACGGCGTGACGGTGGTGACTCTGCGGGTGAGCTTCGATGAAGACGCGATCCGCCGCGAGGCCGCGTCCGTACTGCTTCCCCAGGTGGTGACGAGCGCGCGGGTTCTCGTGCTGATCGCCGAACGGGGCATCGGGGCGGAGCGGCTCACGTTGACGCGCGACGGCATTGCCGGGGACGCGATCGGCGGCGTATTGACCGAGGCGGGCCTCAGAAGCGTGTTCGGCGCCGGTGTGCTTTTGGAGGAATATGATCCCGACGCGCTTCTGGCGCGGCTCTCGGACGATACGGCGATACGCGCCCTGTTGCGGGAGAACGCCGCCGATGTCGCCGTAACCGGCCGGGCGAGTCTTCAATCCGGCCTGGCTGCCGCGGGCTCGAATCTGCTCGAGCACCGGGCGGAAATGGAGCTGCGGATTGTGGGGGCGACCGAGGGGGCATACACCCTCAAGTCAGATGCCAAGATTCTGAGCGCGGAACTCGAGCGGGGCGCCGAGACGGCGTTGCGCGACGCGTGCGCCCGGATCAAGGACGAGGTAATGCCGCTGACCGTGCTCGCGGCCGCACAAAGCGAGGCCGGGTCGGGCGTGTTGATTGCGGTGAGGGGGGCCATCGATGATGCGGGCAAGCGGGCCATCGTTGACCGGCTGAAGAACGTGCCGGGCGTGGGGGACGTGGAGGAGTTGCGCCCGGCGGAAGGCGTCGTCCGATTCTATGCCCCCTACACGGGTGAGATCGGCCCCCTTTACCGGCATCTGACGTGGGAAGCGTACCAGGGGTTCCGTTTGTCGGCGGAACGGGTGGTATCGCGGGAAGTGCGGCTCGAAGCGATCCCCACGTCGTGAAAAAAAGAAACGCCGGGCATCGGTATGCCCGGCGTACGGTGTGAGCGTTGTTCGCCTACTTGCCCGCGTTCTGGGGGCGCGTCTTGACGTACTTCGTGAACTTCCCGGCTTTGATGTACCGGGCGCAGACACGGACGGTGCGCACGCGGCCGTTCTCGTCGACGACGCGGATTTTCTGGAGGTTGGGTTTCCAGCGCCGCTTCGAGATCCCGGTGACATTCTGCCCGATGCCGCCCTCGCGTTTAGCTTTACCGCGCCGCACGACGCGTTTGCCGACCTGGGGGCGCTTTCCACTGTAATCACATACTCGCGACATGCCATTCTCCCTGATGCTTTTCAGCGGCGTGTTTTCAACCGAATCCAGACCCGGTGGGCCGCTCTGCAGTCTTTCCTGTCCGGATGCGCGCGCTTTTCCGGCTGTGTCATGAATGGTATAATCCGGCTCACGCGCACAGAGGCGAAAGTCTACCACACAACCACACGGGTTTCAAGGTTTTCGACCGTTCTGGCGGCTCCGGGGCCGCAACGCGTATTCTACGGGTCTTGAGGCCATCCTGACAAGAAACGGCGACGGCGATGAGGTGCGATCTGTTGAAGCGAATTGCGCGGTGGGGAGCGGCGGCGTTTGTGGTGGCCGTCTGTTGCGGTTGCGCGCACGCGCCGGGGCGGATGCTGTGGCGCGGGTCCGCTCCACTGGATCCGAAAGCCCGGGTGGCGCTTCGCGCGCTGGCCGATACCCAGACCCGGCTGGAATCGTTGCGGGCGCAGGGCGTGTGTATTGCCGCCGCGCCCGAACTGGTAGGCAAACGCAAGTTCAATGTGACCGTGCTCTATCGGGCCCCGGGCGACCTGGCGGTGCGCGGGTTTGACTCGACCGGCATGTCGGGGCAGTGGCTCCGCCTGGTGGTGGTTGACGGCCGGCTGGACGCGGAGGTTCCCGGACTTGCGCTGGACCCGGCCGGTATGCTGGGCCGCGCGCCGGCCGATTCAATCGCGAGGGAGTTGTTTCGTCAGGAGGACTGGGCGAACCTCAGCGACCGCAGGGTTCGGGTGATCGAGGAGAACGCAGGTCACCCGGAGCGCCTGACGCTGCTCGTGGACAAGCAGTTCGGACTGTTGCGCCGCGTCGTGCTGGAAGGGCCCGAGTGGACGCTGCGGCAGAGTGAACTGCTTGACCGGAACGGCGACGCCCTTCTGCGGGTCACGTGGGACGAGTACGCGGAGAAAGATGGCGTGCGCGTACCCGCGGCGTTCGAGACGGTTTTTCCGAAACGGGGATTGTCCCTGAAATTTTCCCTGACAACATCGAAAATCGTGTGCAACCCGGAGCTGGTGTCCGGGGATTTTGTGCAACAACATGAGGACGCAACGTGAGCATATGCATCACCGATCTTCTGCCGGATGAGCTGGCGGAAGCACTGGGACTCAAGGTGTATCAGGCGAGGCAGCTTTTCCGCTGGGTCCACGCCAAACAGGTTTTCGATCTGAATGCCATGACCGACCTGTCGAAGAGCATGCGCGAAGAACTCCGGGAACGCATCACGCTGCCCCAGATCCAGCCCGTTCAGACCCTGGACTCGCGCGAGGCGGAGGCCACGCGCAAGTACCTCTTCGCGCTTCACGACGGCCAAACGGTGGAAGCGGTGGCGATCCCGGAAGGCGGGCGGCTGACGCTGTGTCTCTCGTCGCAGGTGGGCTGTGCGGTCCGGTGCTCGTTTTGCGCCACCGGCCTGTCGGGGTATGTGCGGAGCCTGAGCCCGGGAGAGATTGTTGAACAGGCGCTGCACCTGCTGCACGGACGCGACCTGCAGGGCCGCACGCCCAACATCGTGTTCATGGGCATGGGCGAACCGTTCCGCAACTACGATGCCGTGGTCAAGGCGATCCGGATGCTCATGCGGAAGGATGGGCTGAACATCGGTGCGCGAAAGATCACGGTTTCGACGGCGGGAGACGTGCCGGGCATTGAACGGTTCGCCGCGCAGAAATGGCAGGTGCGCTTGAGCGTGTCCCTGCATGCCGCCAACGACACGCTGCGTTCCAACCTGGTTCCCCTGAACCGGAAATATCCGCTTGCACGGCTGATGGAGGCGGTGCGCGCGTATTGCGACGCGGCCGGACGGCAGGTCACCTTCGAATGGACCCTGATCCAGGGGGTGAACGACTCCGCGAAAGACGCGCAGGAACTGTCGGCCTTGATACGCGGGCTGCGGGCCTTCGTGAACCTCATCCCGTACAACCGCGTGGAAGGCCTTTCCTACGAACCTTCTTCCCCCGAAGCCTGCAAGGCGTTCGCGGCCCGGCTGGAAGCCGCGGGGGTGAACGCGACGTTGCGGCGTGAGCGCGGGGGAGACATTAACGCGGCCTGCGGCCAACTGCGGGCGCGCCGGATTGCCGGGCCGGAGGGCGTCTAGGGTTCCAGCCCGAGTTCGTGTTCGAGCGTCGTCTGGAGGCGGTTGAGCGTGGTTTCCACTTCTGCCCGGAGACGTTCGATGGCTTTGGGCTCCCCCTTCGGCGGAGGATAGATGGGTTCGCCGAGGACGGTCACGAGCCGGGCGAACGGCTTGGGGACGAGCAGCCTGTCCCAGGAACGCATGCGCCAGCAGGGCGAGGCCGCAAACGCCTGCGGAATGATCGGGAGACCGGTGCGTATCGCAAGAATGGCCGCGCCCGGTTTCGCGACTCTGCGGGGCCCCCGGGGACCGTCGAGCGTCAGGCCGATGGCGGGCACCGTCTCGGCCGCCCGCTGCATTTGTCTCAGTGCTTCGTGCCCGCCGCGGGACGACGAGCCGCGCAGTGCGTACAGGCCAAAACGGCGAACGACGCGCGCGGCCAGCTCGCCGTCAAAACTGTAGCTGGTCAGGGTGTGGAATCCCGTGTTGCGGTGGCGCCAGGCCGCCA
>JAAYAQ010000474.1 GCA_012719295.1 Candidatus Hydrogenedentota bacterium
CCGGTCCTCGTCTCCCCTGCAAGAGCAGGGGTCCAGAGTCCTACTGGATTCCTGCTTGCGCGGAAAGACGTTAAAAAATGCCGTTTCCTCGTGCGCCGACAGGCCTGCAGGATTCCTGTGTGACCCCTGCCTCCGTCACCCCTGCGCAAGCAGGGGTCCAGAAGCTACTGGATTCCTGCTTGCGCAGTTGGAAAGACGTTGGAAAACGCTGTTTCCTGCGGGCTTCTGCATTTTCTTCTGGCGAATCCGCTGACTTGCGGCAAATAGAGAACAGTGGTTCTTCCGGCGAACTGACGGTTTCCATCTGGTTTTTACTGCGATTACCCTGGCAATGATCCCGGCCTCTCCCCCGGGCGGCCGCGGGGAAGGAACGAACGGCCGCGCGTGTTGATCCGTGAGAAGGGGCGGCGTGTATCACCGGGGCGCCGGATACGTGGAGGACGATGCATGAGATTGGACCGCAGGGAGTTCCTGAGAATTTCGGCGCTGGCCGCCGCGGTGACCTCGCTGGGCGGGGCGCCGGCCGCGGTGGAAAAACGCAACGACATGCCCTACCGCGAGTTGGGCAAGACCCGCGAGCCCGTGTCGCTGTTGTGCCTGGGCGGGGCTCACATCGGCCTGAAGTCACTGACCGACGAAGAGTCCATCGCGATTCAGCGCGCGGCGATCGACGCGGGCGTCAATTTCCTCGATAACGCCGCCATCTACAATGGCGGGCGGAGCGAAGAGCTCATGGGCAGGGCCCTCCGCGACGGGTACCGGGACAAGGTCTTTCTGATGACCAAGACGTTTACCGCGGAACGCGACGCCGACGGGGCGCGGAAACAACTGGAAGAGAGCCTGCGGCGCTTGCAGACGGACCGCATCGATCTGTGGCAGGTGCACCAGATCGCCGAGCCCCACGAACCGCAGTGGGTGTATGAGCGCGGCATCCCCGACGTTCTGCTGAAGGCGCGCGAAGAGGGCAAAGTCCGCTACATCGGGTTCACGGGCCACGGGCGGCCGGAATACCATCTCGAGATGATCGCGCGGGGATTTGACTGGGATACCGTGCAGATGCCGGTCAACGCGGTGGACCACCACTGGACCAGCTTTCAGAGGGCGGTGCTTCCGGAAGCGATGAAGCGCAACCTCGGCGTCATCGGCATGAAGTCCCTGGGCGGCTCGCCCGGACAGTTCGTGAACAAGGCGAAGATCCTGACCGCGCGCGAATGCCTGCATTACGCCATGAACATGCCCGTGTCGACCGTCGTGAGCGGTATCGATTCGATGGAGAAACTGCGGGAAAACGTGGGGACCGCCAAGAGCTTCAGGCCGCTCAGCGAGGAAGAGGTCGCGGCGATACTGGCGAAAGCCGCCCCCATCGCGGAAGGGGGCGAGTTCGAACCGTACAAGCGCAAGACGGTGGCCTAAGAACAGAACTCCGGGGAAGACCGGCCATCGGGAGCCGGCCTGCCCCGGGAATCATGTGAGAGAACGCAGGGTTACGCGAGTGCCTGCTGCGCCTTGGCGATCATGTCGTCAAAAACCGCCTTCTGTTCGATGAGCGCCGCGACCTTGTCCTGGGGGTCGGTGCGGCCTTCCAGCAGGACCCATCCGGCATAATCCATTTTGACCAGGAGGTTCATCAGTTCCTGGTACGGGTATTCGGCGTCGTTGAGTTCGCGCACGTGGGCGGTGGCGCCGAAACGGTCTTTTACCAGATTGAAATTGTGTTCCAGCCCGTCCCCTTTGAGATCCTCGCCGTTGGAATTCCAGCAGACGAAGACGTTGGGGTGGGTGGCCACGTCCATGATCTGTTTCATGATGGGCAATTCCTGACACTGCCCGTGCACTTCGAGGCGGATCTGCTGGCCGTAATCCACGGCAAACGCAGCGACCTCGTTGAGGGCCTTGCCAATACGCTCGATGGTGACCTCGGGGGCCTCGGCGTCCCGGTGGAGGTTATTGGGCTTGACCTTCACGCCGGACCCGCCGCAGTCGTGGCTGAGGATAACGAAGTCCCTGGTCGCCTGAATGGCCTTCTTCAGGGCCTCGGGGTCGGTGTGGTCGAAGGCCTCGTTGCTGCCGATCCCCACGTGGACGACGGGGCTGTCGTCAAAGCGCTTTTTCACTTCCCTGCGCTGGTCGGGGGTGAGCACCGGTTCGACGCCGTGTTTGTGGGTGGTGCGCAGTTCAACTCCGAGCACCTTGGAGGCCTCGCAATTGGCGATGAGGGTGGGTAGGTCCCAGTGCTGGCCCCACAGGTAGGTTACAAGACCGAATTTCATCTTCGAACCCGGCGCCTCAGCCGCAAAGGCCTTAAACGGCGACGTTATCGAGGCCGCCGCGCCAAGACCCAGGGCGGTCGAGAGAAAGTTTCGGCGGGACTGGTTCTGCATTGTCGTTTCTCCTTCGTATCTGCAATCGTTAGTGCGTCATGCCGCACGGCGTTCAGGCCGGTTCAGCCGGGTCCGATTGGAACCGCGAGACCGTTTCCGGAGACGGAACGTCATCATACCATCCCCGGCGGTCACGTTCTTTGTTATCACGCCGAAGCCAGTCGGAGCAAGTTTTCGCCCCCGGAACAACCCGGGCATCAGTCAGGCCCGTCCGCCCCCGTGTGGAAATGGCGCGGGGCATGCTCTATCGTACGCGGACAAAACGACCGGACGTGCAACGCGTTTTCGAACGCATAACGGACAGAGGATGCGTGTTATCCATGACAAGAGAGCACCGGTTCGCGGGATTCGCACGGCGGGGATGGCTGATGATGGGACTGTGGGCGACGCTTTTGGGCATGCCGGCGCACGCGCAATCGCCTATTGACGAACTGGAGCGGATGTTTACCGGCGTGCCCATTGAGGCGCGTAGATTGACCGGACCCCTGTTCTGGCTGCACGGCGACGAGAGCCGCGAGCGGCTGGAAATGTATGTGGGCAAGGTGGCGGAAGGCGGCAACGGGTGTTTCACGGCCGAATCGCGCCCGCACAGCGACTGGCTGGGCGAGGGCTGGTTCCGCGACCTGGGCATCTGCCTCGAAGCGGCAAAGCGCCACAACCTCGATATGTGGATCTTCGACGAGGAGTGGTGGCCGAGCGGCGAAGCGGGCGGCCGCGTGCCCGCGGAACATGCCAGCAAGAAACTGGAAGTGGCCGTCTATGACACCGCCGGGGCGGTGCCGGTCCCGGCGGAAAACCTGGTGGCGGTGCTCGCGGGACAGGTGCACGGCGACGTCTGGGACGGCAACACTCTTGCCGACCTCACTGAGGATTTGGGCGACGGCCGGCTCGACACCCCGCTGGAACCGGGATGCCGGATTGCCGTATTCACCTGGACCCTCGGCCCCAAACGGGGGGAACGTTACCTCATTGACGGGGCCAGCCAGGCGGCGGTGGACTGGTATCTCGAGACGGTGTATCAGCCGCACTACGACCGGTTTCGCGCTGATTTCGGGCCGGTGATCAAGGGGTTCTTCTATGACGAGCCCGAAACCTACGGCGACTGGGGCACGGAAGTGATCCCGATGCTGAAGGAGCGGGGCGTGGACTGGAAACGTGCGATCGTGGCGAAGAAACTCCAGTTGTCCGAGCCGGACGAGCAGACCGCGGCGTTGTATCAGTACAATTTCGCGCTGGCGGAGGCCTGGGGGCGCACGCTGTACGGGGGCATCACCCGGTGGTGCCACGACCACGAGGCACGGTCCATTGGCCACTTTCTCGAACATACCGATTGCCCGTTGAACCAGCATCTGTGCGCGGGCGACCTGTTTCAGCTGCAGAAATACAGCGACATGGGCGGCATCGACGCCGTGTTCGACCAGTTCATCATGGGCAAACGGGTGGCACGCGACCACCCGACCTGGCAGAC
>JAAYAQ010000475.1 GCA_012719295.1 Candidatus Hydrogenedentota bacterium
AGGCGAACAAGGGCGCCAGCACCAGCGCGATCACGCACATGAGCTTGATCAGGATGTTGATCGAGGGGCCGACCGTGTCCTTGAGCGGGTCGCCGACGGTGTCGCCCACCACGGCGGCTTTGTGGGCATCGGAGCCTTTGCCGCCGAAGTTGCCTTCTTCGATGTACTTCTTGGCGTTGTCCATGGCGCCGCCGCTGTTCGCGGTCTGAATGCCCAGCATGACGCCGGTGGCGATGGCGCCCACCAGGAAGCCGGCAAGGCCTTCGGCGCTCAATGCAAACCCGACAATGACGGGGGTGACAATGGCCAGCCCGCCCGGGAACAGCATGCCGTTGATGGCGCCCTTCGTGGCGATGTCGACGCACTTGGTGCTGTCCGGATGAACGCCTTTCTTGCCTTCCTTGAGGCCGGGAATCTCGCGGAACTGGCGCCGCACTTCGAGAATCATGGTGTCGGCGCATTTGCCAACGGCTCGGAACAGCATCGACGAGAAGAAGAACGGCATCATCGCGCCGATGAGGAGGCCCGCCAGCACGGTCGGTTCGTCGAGCGTGGTGACCAGGGCGTCGAGACCGTTATTGACCCGAACCACGTTGACCGTGAGCATGAACGCGCTCAAGAGGCCGATGGCCGCAAACGCGGCGGACCCGATAGCGAATCCTTTGCCAATGGCGGCCGTGGTGTTGCCGACGGCGTCCAGGTTGTCGGTGATCTTGCGGACGCTGGGATCGAGCCCCGCCATTTCCGCAATGCCGCCCGAGTTGTCGGCGATGGGGCCGTAGGCGTCCACGGCGACAACCATGCCGGTAGTGGCGAGCATGCCGAGGGCGGCGATGGCCACGCCGTACGTACCGGCGAAGTAATAGGACGCAACCACGGCGATGCCGAGCGCGATAACGGGCACGAACGTGCTCTGCATGCCGATGGCGGTGCCGTCCGTCACCGCGATCGCGGGACCGGTCTGGCAGCGTTCGGCAAGCCGTCTCACAGGACTGTAGCTGCCGGACGTGAAGTACTCGCTGACAAATCCGACGATGGTGCCGGACAGAATGCCAATCACGCAGGCCCAGGCCGGACCGAATTTGCCGTAGGTGACGCCGGCCAGGCTGAACGACTCGCCCGCCACGCCGGAATACACGAAGACGCCCACGATGGACAGAATGGCCGCCAGGTAGGTGCCGTTCATCAGGGCCTTCTGCGGATTGCTCTTCGCGAAGATCTTGACGTACATGACGCCGAGAATCGAGGCGAAAATGCCGATGGCCGCCACCACGAACGGGAATGCCGCCGCATAGGTCGCGCCCGCCGCCTCGGACACCTGCGAAATCACCACCGCAACGGCCAGGCTGGCGATGATTGCTTCAACGTACGATTCCAGCAGGTCCGCGCCGAGTCCGGCCACGTCGCCGACGTTGTCGCCGACGTTGTCCGCGATCACGGCGGGGTTGCGGGGGTCGTCTTCGGGAATGCCGGCTTCGACTTTACCGACGAGGTCGGCGCCCATGTCGGCGCCCTTGGTGAAGATGCCGCCGCCGGACCGGCCGAAGAGTGCCAGGAGCGAGGCGCCCATGGCGTAGCCGTTCACCACCGTGGGATTGCCGTCGAACATCACGTAGACAATGATCAGGCCGAGCAGGGCAATGCCCACCACGCCCATGCCCATGACCGCGCCGCCGCTGACGGCCACGTCCAGGGCGCTCTTCACGCCGCCCGACTGGGCCGCAGCCGCAGTGCGGGAATTGGCGCGCGTGGCGATGGTCATGCCCAGAATCCCGGCGAGAGCGCTCGCGACCGCGCCGAACAGGAATGCGACGGCGGTGCGCCAGTCGATGTCGAGGTCGGGTTTGACGGCGCCCACCGCGACAAAGAAGATCATGATCGCGGCGACAAACGCGCCCACGTAGGTGTATTCACGCTTGAGAAAGGCCGCGGCGCCCTGCTGCACCAGTTTCGAAAGGTGCGCCATGGTCTCGTTGCCCTGCGGCTTTGACAGTACGTACCTGGCCAGGTAAGCCACAAACGCCAGCGCGCATAGGCTGGCGAACCCGGCTACGCCCAGAAATCCACGTTCACCCATAGGTCTCGGTACTCCCTTCGCCCCTGCCGGCGCGTGGCCGGCACCCGGGCATGTTGTGCGTTACTCCAACCGGCGAGGCCCCGGCGGGTGCCGGGTACTCGCGCACGCTTTACTCCATATCCACGTCGTCGAAGGAAACCCCCACGCGGGCCAGCGCGACGCGGGCCGCCTGCTGCTCGGCCTCTTTCTTGCTCGCGCCAACGCCCTTGCCCGCGGACTCGCCGTCGAGCAGGACTTCCACCTCGAACACTTTCCTGTGGTCGGGGCCATCCGACCGGACCACCGCGAACTCGGGCAACCCGATGTGCCGCGATTGGCAATAATGCAGGAGCCGCGACTTGTAATCCCAGATCTGGTGGTGTTCCTGCAATGCCGCCAGTTCGGGTTCGAGCAGCCGCACGGCAAACGCGCGGGCGGCTTCCCAGCCCTGATCCAGATAGACGGCGCCGAGCAGGGCCTCGAGGCAATCCGCCAGCAAGGCCGCGCGGGCACGCCCACCGGCCAGTTCTTCGCCTTTTCCCAGCCGGATCGCGGGGGCGATGTCCAGCCCTCGCGCGATGCGCGCCAGGCAGCGCCGGTTCACCAGCGCCGCGCGCATGCGGCTGTATTCGCCCGGCGTGCGCTCCGGCACCTGCTGGAACAAGAGGTGCGCCGCCGCCAGGCCGAGCGCCGCGTCGCCCAGGAACTCCAGCGACTCGTAGTTCTCGTGCAAGTCCTTTCGTTCACAAGCGATGGAAGCGTGAGTCAGCGCCCGATCCAGGAGAGCGAGGTTGTCGAACCCTATCCCCAATCGCGAGGCGAGCGTACTCAGTTCGCGGAACCGTAAGGAATCTTCATTCATACCGCTTGAGAATCAGCGACGAATTGTGACCCCCAAATCCTAACGAGTTTGACATGGCAATTTCAACGTCGGCCTTTCGGGCTTCGTTGGCCACGATATTAATGGGGCATTCGGGGTCCGGCGTCTCGTAGTTTATCGACGGGGGAATCACCCCGTCGCGAATGGCCATCAGGCATGCAATCGCTTCGACCGCCCCCGCCGCGCCGAGGAGGTGGCCGATCATGGATTTGGTGGAACTGACCGGAGGCATGGATTCGCCGAACACGGTCAACAGGGCGCGGCTTTCCGCAAGATCGTTGTATTTGGTGCTGGTGCCGTGGGCATTGAAATAGCCAATGGACTCCGGGTTCACCCGGGCATCAAGCAGTGCGTTCCGCATGGCGCGGGCGGCGCCCGAACCGTCCTCGCGCGGCGCCGTGACGTGAAACGCGTCGCAGCTCTCCGCATAACCGGCCACTTCGCCGAGGATATCGGCCCCGCGGGCTTTGGCATGCGCTTCCGATTCCAGCACGAGGATGCCCGCACCCTCGCCCATGACGAATCCGTCGCGGTCGGCGTCAAACGGCCGGCTGGCCCGCTCGGGCTCGTCGTTGCGCCGCGACAGGGCTTTCATAGACGAGAAGCCCGCCAGGCAAATGGGCACAATGGTAGCCTCGGACCCGCCAGCCAGCATCACGTCGGCTTTCCCCATGCGAATGGCGTCGGCCGCGTCGGCAATGCAGTGGTTTCCGGTGGCGCAGGCGGTCACGACGGCGCGGTTGGGGCCCTGCAGCCCCAGGCGGATGCAGATTTCGCTCGAGGCCATGTTGACCAGGGCCATCGGCGCCAGCATGGGCGAGACGCGCTTGGGCCCGCGCTGCACGAGCACGGTCACCTGTTCCTGGATGGTGTCGAATCCGCCCACGCCGCTGCCCACAATCGCGCCGCAGCGTTCGGGATTGGCCCGGTTGACGTCCAGTCCCGCCTGTTTCCAGGCCTGATCGGCCGCGAAGAGCGCGAACTGGGTGTAGCGGTCGCGCCGGCGCAGGTCCTTCGTGGACATGCCCTCGGGGGTGCAGTCCTCAGCCATACCGGCGATTTGGGAAGCGTATTCGGAGGGATCAAACCGGTCGATGCGGCGAATGCCGGAACGGCCTTCGCACAAACCTTTCCAGAAGGTTTCCACGGAGTTGCCCAACGGCGAAACCACACCCGTCCCTGTGATAACCACTCGCATGTATCACCCCGCTCAATATCAAACACCCAACCCGCGGTCATCCGGCCACGGGCTGGGCGTTTCTTGACCTCCTCGTATAAACAAGCGCTGAGAGTGTGCGCGAAACATTTATTGATTGTTGAGCTTCGACTCGATGTACTTAATCGCGTCACCGACCGTCTGGATGTCGTTCGCTTCGTCGTCGATCTCGACGTTGTACTCTTCCTCGAGCGCCATGAGCAACTCGGTCAGATCAAGCGAATCCGCGCCCAGATCTTCGATGAAACGAGCGTCGTCGGTTACTTCCTCGGGTTTGCGCTCGAGGTTTTCCACGACGATCTTCTTGACGGTTTCCGCGACATTGATCTCTGCCATCCGCAACACCTCCCTTCCATTGTTGGAGCCTGCGTGAACCCACTGCCGCCCAGGCATAGATCCCCCCCGGGTCGGATAAGGAGAGAGTATACCATCGGCGAATTCGTATTTCTAGTTTTCCCGGCGGTCACATTCCGCCCCCGCCCCGTGCGAAGTCCGTCCTCCCCGCCCGGCCGGCACGGATCAGTCCGCGATCACGCGCAGGGTATCGCGCGCGATACCGAGTTCTTCATTCGTAGGGATGACGAACACCGCGACGGGCGAGTCCCCGGTGGAAATCACGGTTTCGTTGCGGGCATTGGCGTCCGGGTCATAGACGATCCCGATGCCCTGGAGCCCTTCGAGCGCGAGGGCGCGCACCCGGGGCGCGTGCTCGCCCACGCCGGCCGTCAGCACGACGGCGTCGAGCCCGCCCAGCACCGCCGCGAACGCGCCGATGTAGCGTTTGACCCGGTGCGCGTAAAGGTTCATGGCGATCTGGGCCATATCGCGCTGTTCCTTGGTGAGTCCGGCGGCCCCGTCGGGCAACACGCCGTCCGCGGCGTCCATGACGTCGCGCATATCGCTGAACCCGGTCAGGCCTTTGAGCCCGCTTTCCTTGTTGAGCATGCGGTCGAGGCGGTTCGGACCGTATTCATACAGCAGGTACAGGACCACCGCGGGATCGAGGTCGCCGCACCGGGTGCCCATGACCAGCCCTTCCAGCGGCGTAAACCCCATCGACGTGTCCACGCAGCGGCCGCCCTTCACGGCCGACAGGGACGCGCCGCTGCCCAGGTGGCAGGTGACCAGACGCGACGGGTCGCGGAACCGGCCGAGTGTGTTCAACAGGCGGTCCGCCTGCTCGGCCACATAGGCATGGCTGGTGCCGTGGAAGCCGTACCGGCGGATGCCCTGCTCCTTGTAGAGTTTGTAGGGGATGGCATACAAATAGGCTTCCGGCGGCAGGGTGCTGTGGAACGCCGTGTCGAACACCGCCACCTGCGGAACCCCCGGCAACAGCTTCTCGCAGGCTTCAATGCCCTTCAGATTGGAGGGGTTATGCAGGGGCGCGAACCGTGCGCAATCCTCGATGGCCCGTTTCACATCCTCCGTGATGCGCACCGCCTGGCTGAAGTGCTCCCCCCCATGCACAACACGGTGCCCCACCGCATGGATGGCGTCCAGGGACGGAAGGCACCCGTGGTTCGGGTCCGTTACCAGCTCGTTGAGGATGACGTTGAGCGCCTTTTCATGATTCGCGATGGGCTGTTGTCTGCGCAGCGGCGGTTTTCCCCGGCTTTCCAGCACCACCTGCGAATCCGCCATGCCCACCCGGTCTATGAGGCCCCGCGCGACTTCCTCCGGCTCCTGGCCGCCCTTGTACAGGCAGTATTTCACCGAGGACGAGCCGCAATTCAACACGAAAACAATCACCACGGTCACTCCATGTTGCGGGACACCTTAAGCCTAACGCGGGATGATTCTAGGGGCATTCCCCGGCCGGATCAACGGACGGAGACCGGCAGGACCGCGTGGCGCGCGCTTCACGGAGCCGCGGACCAGGCGATGGCGGATTCGTCCTGGAGCCAGGCCGCAAGCCCGGGCGGAACGGGCCATTCGAGCTGCACGTGTTGCTCGCGCAGCCGCGCCTGAAGCACGCCGGGAGGCACCGCGGGCAGGTCGAGACCCTGGTCCAGTGCGATGGCCGCGGCGGTACCGGCGGCCTGGCCCAACTGCATGATGGTCCGGGAGAGGCGGCAGCTCGACGCCGCAATGGAACTGAGACTCGCCCCCCGGCTGGCGATCAGGAGGTTCGTGAATCCCTTCGGGACAAGACAGCGGTACGGCACGCCGTAGGGCTCGAGTATCTCTCCCCCGATGCCGCCCGCGCCGTGACGGTCGATGGAATGATCGGCGATGGTGATGATGTCCGGGTGCTGCTGTTTCGAAAGGCCGGCGCGCAGGTCGTGCAGGGTCAGCACATACTCCCCCGCGATGCGGGTGGATTCACGCACGCCGAGGGCCGGGGCAATCCACGCCAGCCGGTAACGCTGAAACTCGGGCCAGCCGCGCTGGACATGGCGCCAGAAGGCATACACGCGCCGCCGGCATTCTTCGTATGCGGCCGCATACTCCAGCGCCGCGAATTCCTGGCCGGACAGGGTGGGCAGCATATTGCAGTTGTAGCCGCCGTTCGGGTACTGCACCGCGCTCATCGCGGGGAACCCGTCCCACCAGCATGCTTCGGGGATGCCTTCGGGCAGCGGCTCGACGGCGCTGGTCTCGGCAGGCGCCACGCGGAAGATCAGGGTTACGCCGTTGGTGAGCGTGTTGGGCTGTTCGGGGGCCCCTTCTTCGCCAAACCGGTCCGCGCTCTCCTGACCGTACAGGCTCTCGCACCCGCACGCCCGGCACAATGCCCCGCCGCCCGTGCCGTCGATGTACGCGCGCGCGGTCACGCGCGTTCCGTTGGACAGCACCAGCCCCGTGACGGCGCCGTCCTGGACCTCGGCCCGCTCGAAGGTCGTGCCGGTCAGGAGGACCGCGCGGCCGGTTTCGCCGAGCATGGCGCGAAGCACCTGTTCGTAGACGCCCGGCTCAAAGATCACCCCGTGCCAATGCTCTTTCCGGAACGCCGTGTCGGCAGGCTGCCCGTCGCCCCGGTGCCTGCGGAGGGTGTCGGTGTAGGTGCGCCGCAGGTCAGGCACGTGCTCCCCGCCGGGAAACGCCTCGCGCCCGTCCCACGAAAAATGACGGCCGAACGAATAGATGGCGGCCCCCCACGGCGCCGTTTTGAGACGGCGGTAAATGAGAAACGGCAGGCCCGTCCCCCCCACGCCGGGCTCCCACATGGTGACGCCCGAGGCGACGGCGTTGCCGCCGATCTGCGGGGCCTGCTCGATGCACAGGACACGGAGGCCCTGCTGCGCGGCGGCGCATGCGGCGCCGAATCCGCCGCTGCCGATCCCCACGACGATGACGTCGTAATGGTCCGGGGCGGACCGTTCCTGCGCCTTGGCCCGTTTCCCCGCCGAAACCATTCCGCCCATGGCCATGGCGCCGAGAGTCGAAGCAAACCGCCGCCGCGAGATCTGTTGCATGCCTGTCTCCTGAAGCAGAGTGGATGGCGCCCGGCGCTACGGCTTCGCCTGGAGCACACGGAGGCCGAATACCCCGCCCGCCGTATTGTCCGCGTGCGCCTGAAATTTCACCGTAACGGACTCCTGGCCCCGGGTCAATTCGGGCGGCAAGGGATACGCCTGTTCGAAGAACTCGCCCGGTTTGTCGTTGTGAAGGCGTTGTTCGGCGATCTTGACATCATCCACCAGCACGTCGAACGCGCGCTGGTATTCCCCGCCCCAGTAGATGCACAGCAGTTCCATGGGGGCGTCCGGAACGACCTTCACCGTGTACGAGAACCAGCCGCCGGGCGCGTGGCGCCACACCCGGTCCTGGTGCGGACCAATGCCCATGTTCTCGCCCGCAAGACCGTGCGCCGTCTCGGAGGCGTCGTCCCCAATCACCACGGAATCCACGGTGCGGGCGTCGAGGTCCTTCCGGCGGGCCTCCTCGGCTTCGCGTTCGGCTTCGCGCTGTTGCCAGGCCTCTCCCGTGAGGAAGTCCCAATAGACGCTGTATCGCCGCCCGTGCATCGCGTAGAACGGCGTCAGTTCAACGTCGTTCGGGCGCCCCGCGCCCGTGGTCCGGAACGCCAGCGGCTTCCCTTCGACCCGGCTCGTCCAGTCGGCGGGATGGCGGCTCCCGGTCACCAGCGCGGGGGTCCCCGGCGCCGGACCGTCGATCGGGCCCAGGTCCGCCGCCAGCACAAGCGGCCCGTACAGGATCGCCGCGCAGTCGGGATTGTCGGGCAGGGGTTCCAGGCGCAGGCTCATCGGGATCGTGTACGTCACGACGTCGCCGTCGCGCCAGGTGCGGTGAATGGCGGCGTACCCGCCCGGATGCGCGCTGACCGTGCCCGGCTCGCCGTCCACCCGGGCCTGGGGCAGTCCCGCCGCCCAGCCGGGCGAGCGCAGGTACAGGGTCAATTCCACCGGCTGCTTGCACGCGAACCGCAGGCGCGTCTCGCCCGTTTCGGGAAACGCCGTGTCCTGGCGGACAGTCAAGCCCTTTTCCTCCCACGTGAGTTCGGAGGGGATGAAGAGATTGACGTAAAGGCTGTCCCGCCCGTGGAAATAGATCGCCTCGCCGTAGCGCACGTGGTTTTCCATGCCGGTACCGGTGCAGCACCAGAACGAGTCAAACGGCGTCGAATAGGTCTTGAAATGCCCCGGCTTCAGGGGAATGTAGTAGCACATCATGCCGTCGTCCGGGTTTTGCGAGCCCAGGATGTGGTTGTACAGGGCGCGCTCGTAAAAATCGGCCTTCTCGCAGGCCGCATCCCAGCAGAACAGGTGGCGCGTCAGTTTCAGCATGTTGTAGGTGTTGCACGTCTCCGTGGTTTCCGTTCCCAGACGGCCGCTGAGCCGGTCCGGCGGGCCGAAATGCTCGCGATCACTGTGGCCGCCCGTGGCATAGGAATGGTGCTGGACGACCCGGTCCCAGAAGAACGAGGCGATGGCGCGGTCCTCGACGGCGCCCGCCAGCTCGTAGCGCCGCGCCACGCCGGTGATCTTGGGGATCTGGGTGTTGGCGTGCAGCCCGGGAAGACCGTCAACGCCTTGCGACAGCGGCCCCAGCACGGCCTGGTGATGAAAACGCCGCGACAGCGCCAGATACCGCGCGTCGCCCGTGCGCCCGTAAAGCTCCGCCAGCGACTCATTCATGCCGCCGTGTTCGCAGGCGAGCATCGATTCGAACTGCTCGGCTGTCAGGCCCCGGGTCACACGCTCCGTGAAATCCGCCAGGCCCCGGGCAACGTCGAGCGCGCGGGCATTGCCGGTGTGGGCGTGCGCGTCGAGGAGGCCCGCCAGCACTTTATGCATCGTATACCACGGCACCCAGATGCCGTTCAGTTCGAAGGGTTTCACCTGAAGTTCGCCGCGCTCGATTGCCGCGAAGGCGTCTTTGCCCCCGGGAATTGCCCCGGCGTACCCGTTTCCGTTGGCCGCCTGGCATGCGGCGAGTTCATCGACGATGTAGCGTACCCGTTCGGCGAAACGGCCGTCTCCGGTCGAAGCCCAGGCCATCGAACAGGCCGAGAGGTAATGGCCGAGCGAATGGCCGGCCACGCCCTGCGTTTCCCAGCCGCCGTACACTTCGGCCTTCGGTTCGAGACCAGCCTCTTTCCGGAACCCGCTCAACAACCGGTCGGGTTCGAGGCGCAGCAGATAGGCGAGGTCGCGGTCCATCGCCTGTTCAAACGGCCCCGGCAGCAGCCGCACCGAGGACAGCGCGAAAGCGTGCGCCGCCATCCCGCTGTCCACCGTTTCCGGCGCAACGCCGCCCATCGCCGCAACAAGAACAAAGCCCATCGTAAGCATCGTGGTATTCCTCCCGGCGGGCATCATACACCAATCGGCCGCGCGGGGTTCGACAGACCGGTTGCGCCCCAAGGCAATCGCACTAAAACCAGACGGAAACAATCAACTCGCCTGAAGAACAGCTGTTCTCTAACTGCCCCAAGTCAGCGGATTCGCCAAAAGAAAATGCAGAAGTCCGCAGGAAACAGCGTTTTCCAACGTCTTTCCTGCCCAAGCACGAATCCAGTAGGCCTCTGGACCCCTGCTTTCGCGGGAGACGGGGGCTGGGGTCACACAGGAATCCTGCAGGCCTGTCGGCGCACGAGGAAACGGCATTTTTTAACGTCTTTCCGCGCAAGCAGGAATCCAGTAGGACTCTGGACCCCTGCTCTTGCAGGGGAGACGAGGACCGG
>JAAYAQ010000476.1 GCA_012719295.1 Candidatus Hydrogenedentota bacterium
GGCTGCGACGATATCCAGAATATCCCCGCACAGTACAGGGCGATGGCGATGACATACCGTGTTTTCACGCGATACGCGCTCCCGGTGCGCCGCGTGTGGGTTTGCTGGCCGCACTCATGCCGGTTTCCGCGCCCCGACCCGGTCCGCCCACGCGTCCCAGGCCTGGAACAGGGCCTGCGCGCGCTCCGGCATCGCTTTCGACAGGTCATTCAGTTCGGTGCGGTCCTCGGCCAGATTGTACAGGGCCCAATCGCCGTCCCTGGCCGCCACGAGCTTCCAGTCGCCTTCCCGCACGGCCCGGTTCCCCATGTGCTCCCAGTACAGCCGCTCGTGCGGTTCCCGTTGCTCCCCGCGGAACACCGGCGCCAGCGACCGGCCCTCGCACGGGGTGATGGCCTGCCCGTTGAACGTGTCCGGATACGCCGCTCCCGCCAGGTCCAGACACGTCGCCATGATGTCGGTGATGTGACCCACCTGATGCTCCAATGCGTCTTTCCGCGCGATGCCGCCCGGCCACCGCGCGATGAACGGCGTCGCGATGCCCCCTTCGTGCACCCAGTGCTTGAACAACCGGAACGGCGTGTTGCTCGCATTGGCCCACGGCCGGCGGTACGCCACGAACGACCCCGCCTCGCCCGGTTCCGTCCCCGGCGTGTTCAGGTTCCGCCCCTCGACGCTCTCGTGGCATCCCCCGTTATCCGAAAGGAACATCACGAGCGTGTTCTCTTCCTGGCCGAGACGGCGCAGCGCCTCCAACACCCGCCCCACGCCCTGATCGAGGCGATCCACCATGGCCGCATACACCGCCATGCGCAGATCCCAGTCCGCCGGGTTGTCGGCCTCCTCCCACGCGGGCACATCGGGGTCGCGCGGAGACAGCTTCCATTTCGGGTCGATGATCCCCAGGTTCACGAGGCGTGCATAGCGTTCCTCGCGCAGCGCGTCCCAGCCCCGGGCATATTTCCCCCGGTACTTCGCGATGTCCTCGGGCCAGGCGTGCAACGGCCAGTGCGGCGCCGTATACGCCAGATAGAGCAGAAACGGCTCCTCGCGCCCCGCGTGCTCGTCCAGCCACGTCACCGCATAGTCGGTGAACGCGTCCGTCATGTAAAACCTGTCGCCCTCGGGCAGGATGCGCGCATCGTCCAGCGCAAACGCCCGCCGGTCGCGTTCCTGTTCCAGAATGCCCCAGTAGCTGCTCGCGCCGCTGATCAGCCCGTAATAGCGGTCAAACCCGCGCTGCCGGGGCCAGTGTTCCGGCCGCTCGCCCACATGCCACTTGCCCGACATGTACGTCCGGTACCCCGCGCCTTTCAAGACCTCCGCCAGCGTCACGCACGAGCGGTTCAGATACCCCTGGTACGGCCCCTCCTCCGGCGCCGTCTCGCCGCGCGTCACCATGCCGCCCATCCCCGCCTGATGCGGGTAGAGGCCCGTCAATAACGACGCCCGCGACGGACAACACCGCGCCGCCGAGTAAAAATGCGTAAACCGCACGCCGTCCCGCGCCAGGCCGTCCAGGTGGGGCGTCGCGATCTCCGAACCGTAGCATCCCAAGTCGCTGAACCCCATGTCATCCGCCAGAATGAGCACGAAATTCGGCCGTCCGGGACGGTTCGGCGCCGCGGCTCCGGCGGTCGCGCCCATTGCGGCGGCCGCCAGCCCGCTTCCCATCGCCTGCATAAATTCCCGTCGACGCATGATCGCCCTCCACACGCGAAAACCGGATGCTGTCCACCGCCGCCCCGCCCGGTTCATCTTACCACACGTACCCCCGCCTCCCACATCGCGCCGGATTCCGGTATACTGCGGGTCATTCGAGGAACCGCGCCAACGCAGGGGAGATCATCATGCAGAAACGCGTCCGCTTGAGTCCCATCGTCCCGGCCATGCTGTTGTCCATTGCCTTGTGCGCGGGCCCCGCCCGGGCCGGCGAAGAGACGCCGCCCGTGGAACTCGTATCGGTTTCGAAGATCTGGGACCAGGGGAATCACAACGCGTTCACGGATATTATCCGGTTCCAGGACAAGTGGTTCTGCTCGTTTCGCGAAGGAGAGGGGCACGTCTACGGTAAAGACGGCACGATCCGCCTCATCACGTCCACCGACGGCGCTGCATGGGAATCCGCCGCCCTGTTGACCGAGGAAGGCATTGACCTGCGCGATCCCAAACTCTCGATCACCCCCGACGGACGCCTCATGCTGCTCGCGGGAGGATCCGTCTACAAGGGGAAAGAGTTCATCACCCGCCGGCCCCGCGTCGCCTTCAGCACTGACGGCCACACCTGGGGACCCCTCACCCCCGTCTGTGAAGATGGCGACTGGCTCTGGCGCGTCACCTGGCACAAAGGTAAAGCCTACGGATTCTCCCGCGCACCCATCCCCCAGGACGGCGCGGAAGCGTCCAGTGACGAGTGGCAGCTCACCCTTTACGCCGCCGACGACGGCGTTCATTATGTCCCCGTATGCAAACCCGCCGTACCCGGCAAGCCCAACGAGACCACCGTGCGGTTTACCGATGACGACACCCTGGTCGCCCTGGTCCGCCGCGAAGGGGGCAACACCCAGTGCTGGATTGGCACGGCAGCACCGCCGTACACCGACTGGTCATGGCACGAAACCGGCTACCGCATCGGGGGACCGAATTTCATTATCCTGCCCGGCGGTTCCATGTGGGCGGGCGGACGTTTCCACCCCGGCGGTCCCAAGACCGTCCTCGCCCGGTTCGGCCCCCAGACCTACGAGCCCGTGCTGACGCTGCCCAGCGGCGGCGATACCAGCTACCCCGGATTCGTCTGGCACGAGGGGCTGCTGTGGATGAGCTACTACTCGTCCCACGAGGGAAAAACGAGCATCTACCTCGCGAAGATACGGATCAAATAGCCCCGCGAGGACGGCGGGCAGCGCGGCCCGCGATACCCGCGATGCCAAGAGCCAGCAGCACCATCGTCGACGGTTCAGGAACGATCTCGTCGTTCGTCAGGTAGAACGCGGTGTCGCCCTCGGCAACGCGCCAGGATTCCGCGTCCTCGGGACGCCATGAGAGCACGCCGGAGTCGGAATCCTGCAGCCAACCCCAGGCAACCGAGGCCCCGACGACACTGGTGTCGTTGACGATGGACAGCCAATACGTGGTGTCCGCGGACAACACGATCGGGCTCACGTACAGCGAATAGAAATAGCTGGGCCCGCCTCCCTGTTCGAGTCCTGTAGGCTCTCGCCCGACATTTACGGAGAGCATTTCGACAAGAGGAGTCGCCGCGGGCCGATCCACGTCGTTCTCAAAGATGCGAATCGTGAAATTGTCGCCTTCGGGCGTGATGGTGCCATAGCAGCCCCACCAGTGAATGTCCGTTATCGTCGTGAAACCGGCCGCCAGAATGAATGAATCGGCCACTTGCTGAGGAAAGTCAAAGTCGCTGTAGACTCGGCTGTCCACTTCCGCCAGGAGGACGCCATTGTCATAAATGGTATCCGCCTGCGCGGGCATCCCATAGCAGAACACCGCCCCAATCATCCCTGCCAGTAATAGTACCGGCTGTGCACGCATGACCGCCCCCTCCTCTCTTGCGCCGCATGGTCGCTGCGTCGACACGACCCTCACGCATTGGATTACCCTGCAGCCACCGCACCCGGGAAAGGCGTGGCATGCCCCTTCCCTCACCCCTACAGGCAGCAAGATCAATGCCAAATACCCGAAAAAGCATAAAAGCAAGTACAGCGCGAAGTTGCATAAATCCACCCTGTTGGCCGCCCAACCCCCGCGGATCAAAAGGTGGTCATGCATGAAGATCTATCGCTCGGTTGGATGCCCTCTCCCCGGAGGAATCGCCCTGTCCCCTCGCAGAAATGGAGGCGTACCGAAGAGTGCCGAGTCCCGTGCCTGAACACCCCTCGGGGCAACACGTCCCGAGCGGTTCGCCTCACCCGAGACCCACGAAGAGGGACCCGGCCGGCGAAGACGCGGCGCCTGCTGCCGTCCCAGAAAAACTTGATCTTCGCGCGGATCTTGGGGATTATGCGTCGTGTAACTGAAACCGGGGGTAACCACGACCGAGGTACAGTCATGAAATCTCTCCTTGCTTCCCTGACCGTTGTTTTGGCCCTGACCAGTCTCGCCACCGCGGGCGAATTGCCTGGTCCCTCCGGCAAAGGCTACATCCTGCCCAATCGATGGCGCATCACCCCCGTGGGCAAGGCCATCGACACCAATGACCTGCTCCTGAACATCGAACTGGCCCCCGACGGCAAAGCCGCCGTCGCCGTGCACGGCGGATACAACGCGCACGGCCTCGTGGTCATCGACACGGCCACCGGCGAGGCCGCACAGACCATCAACCTGCCTACCGCGTGGGTGGGACTGGCCTGGAGCCCCAACGGCGCCAACCTCTACGTCTCCGGCGGCAACAACAAATCGCGCGACGGCATCCGCGCCCCCATCTACGTCTTTGGTTACCAGGATGGCCGCTTGACCGAAAAACCGGTCGCCACCTTCACCGAGGACATCGAGCCCGGCCGCATCTTCTGGTCGGGCCTCGTCCATCACCCCGCCCAAAACCTCCTGTATGCGGCAAACCGCACCAACAGCTACATTGTCGTGTTCGACACCGCGACCGGCAGCGTCATCAACCGCATCCCGACCGAGCTGAACCCCTACGAACTGGCCCTCACGCCCGACGGCGCCACGCTGTATGTCTCGAACTGGGGCAGCGACAGCGTCTCCGTTATCGATACGGAAACCGGCGCCGTCCTCCGAACCATCGCCGTGGGCGACAATCCCAACGACCTCGCCCTCGCCAGAGACGGCCGCCTCTTCGTCTGCTGCGCCAACGACAACGCGGTGACGGTCATCGACCCTGAAAGGGGCCGCCCGACCGAGACCATCGTCACCTCGCTCTATCCCCAGGCGCCGGAAGGCTCGACGCCCAACGCGCTCGCCCTCGACCACACCCAGAACATCCTGTACATCGCCAATGCCGACAACAACAACGTCTGCGTCGTCAGCGTCGAGGAGCCCGGAGAATCGACCGTGCTTGGATTCCTGCCCGTGGGATGGTATCCGTCGTCCGTAGCCGTCAGCGCGGATGGCGAGACCCTCTACGTCGGCAACGGCAAAGGCGTGGGACATTCGTCGGCCAACCCGCGCGGTCCGCACAGCCCCCTGCCGGCGGGCGAAGGCGCCCAGGGCACCACCAAGACGCTCATGCGCGGCGCCATCAGCATCATCGACGTCCCCCGCCACCGCCGCAACCTGCGCAAACTCACCCGGCAGGCCTACGCCAACTGCCCGTACAATGACGAACTCCTCGCCACCGCCCGCCCCGACACGAAACAAACCGTCATCCCCCGCGAGGTCGGCAAGGCCTCGAAACACATTAAGCACGTGATCTACATCATCAAGGAAAACCGCACCTACGACCAGGTCCTCGGCGATCTCCCCCAGGGCAACGGCGACCCCCGCATCACCCTGTTTGGCCGCGAGGTCACCCCGAACCAGCACGCCATCGTGGAGACCTTCGTGCTGCTCGACAACCTCTACTGCGACGCCGAAGTCAGCGTGGACGGCCATCAGTGGTCCAATGCCGCCTACGCCACCGATTTCACCGAAAAATCCTGGCCCGCGAGCTACGGCGGGAAAAGCGATTCTCCCCGGTCGCCTGCCGTTATTCCCGGCGCCGGCTACCTCTGGGACCAATGCGCCCGCAAAGGCCTCACGTACCGCAGCTACGGGGAATTCGCGCGGCGCGTCAGCGATGGCGGAATCATGGAACCCGCGGACGCCCGCCTCACCTCGCTCCATGGCCATATCGCCCCCAATTATCTCAACTGGGGCGCGCGCGATTACGAAAACGCCGCCGAGTTCATTCGCGAATTCGACGAGTACGAGAAAAATTACGACCATCCCGACCCCGCGAAACGCCTGCCCAACTACATCGTCATGGGCCTCCCCGAGGACCATACCAAGGGCACCCGGCCCGGCGATCCCACACCGCGCGCCGCCGTCGCCAGCAACGATTACGCCCTCGGCCTGATCGTCGAACGCGTCAGTCACAGCAAGTACTGGCCGGAGATCGCCTTCTTCGTGATTGAAGACGACGCCCAGGACGGCGCCGATCACGTCGACGCGCGCCGTACCACCGGCTACGTCATCAGCCCCTACATCAAGCGCGGCACCGTAGACTCCACCTTCTACACCACCTGTTCCCTGCTGCGCACCATGGAGCTCATCCTCGGCCTGCAGCCCATGAGCCAGTACGACGCCGCGGCAAACGCCATGTTTGCCTGCTTCACCGACACCCCCGACCTGACGCCGTTCAATCACATCGAACCCAACATCGACCTGCAGGAAGTCAATACGAAAACCGCCTGGGGCGCTGAAGACTCCATGAAAATGGACTTCTCCGATTACGACCGCACCCCCATGTTCGAGCTCAACGAGATTGTCTGGAAAAGCGTGAAAGGCCCCGACTCCGAGATGCCGGTCCCCGTGCACCGGTTCAATACCGCCAGCATCCGGGAATGACACAACGCGACATGCGGCGCCCCCTGGCGCGGCGCCATCGTGCGTTCGCACGATGGCCCGGCGTGCCGGGTCGACGAACGTCTCGGACGGAGGCTGAAATGAACAAAACTCGAGGCAAATCGAAAGGGGGGCTTTCCATGCGCTTCTCCGTTTGGCTGACTCTGGCCGCGGTCCTGGCGGCGCTTCCCGCGCTCGCCGAGCCCGTCCCGCTTGCCGCCGGCGGACAGCCCAGAGCAACGCTCGTCGTCGAACCCAACGCCGACCCCCTCGTCTCCGGCGCGGCGGACGATCTGCAGCAGTATGTGAAGGCCATCTGCGGCGTGGAACTGCCGCGGCGCAACGACGGCGCGGCAGTCGACGGCAAGGCGCTTTACATCGGCGCGTGCGCCTCCACGCCGTCCGGCGCATTCCCGCCGGGCGACGCCAACCCCGAGACGTATGCCATCACCGTGCGCGATGGAAACCTGTTTCTGGTCGGGAACCACCCGCCCGCCACCAGTTTCGCGGTGTATTCCCTCATACAGGACAACCTGGGCGTCCGCTGGTTCGCCCCCGGACCGCTCTGGGAGTTCGTCCCCGACGGCCAGGCCGGAGAATTGACGCTCGAGGTCGAAAACCGCGTCGTCACCCCCGACTGGTCCTGCCGCGTGTGGTCGGGCCACGACTGCGCCCCGTCCTGGGGTCAGTGGAACCGCCGCAACAAGACCATCTGCGTTGCGCCGGTTCCCTTCCGCAACATGCAGAATTTCCTTCACACGGTCTTCGACCCGGCGAAGTACGCCGAAACCCATCCCGAGTACTATCCCCTTATCGACGGGAAACGCTGGATCCCGTCCGAGAACTACCGGAACTGGCGCCCGTGCGAAAGCAATCCCGAGGTGATCCGCATCACCGTCGAGGCCGCCCGCGAATTCCTCGACGCCCATCCCGAGCACAACGGATTCTCCCTCGCCATGGACGACATCTACCATCTCTGCGGCTGCGACGCGTGCCGCGCTCTCGACGCCCGCCCCGACGACTACGAGAACAAGCGGTTCTCCGACCGCCACTACAAATTCGTCAACGCCGTCGCGCGCGAACTCGCCCAGACCCATCCCGGCAAGTACGTCGGCACCCTCTGCTACCACATCGCCCGCGAACTCCCCGAGACCGTGGACCGGCTCGAGCCCAACGTCTTCATCAGCATGACCCAGCGCGTTGGCGAGTGGTGGCGTCCCGGACAGCGCGACGACGACATCGCCCTCACCCACGCCTGGCGCGAACGGTGCAGCCACATGAGCCGCTACGGGTACATCGGCCTCGGTTTCCTGACCCCCCGCATCTTCCCCCACGCCATGGCGGAAGGCATGAAACTCGACCACAGCCTCGGGTTTGAGGCGGTCTACAACGAGTGCTACACCATCCTGCCCAACGTCGCCCCCATGATGTACATGATGGCCCGGCTGCAGTGGGATACCGATCTGGACCCGGACGCCCTCCTCGATGAGTTCTACGCCCGTATGTTTGGCGAGGCCGCCGTCACCATGAAGGCCTGCTACGACACCCTCGAACGGTCCTACATGGAGCCGCGCCCCGACCGGCTCGAACTCGCCCGCTGGGGGCACCGCCACCTCCTCACCCATTCCCTCGCGCTCTCCGAGGAGGCCCTTGATCAGGCCGAGGCCCTCATGGCCCAGGCTCTCGCCGAGGCCGATACGCCCGAGGCCCGCGCGCGCATCGAGATCGTCGGGGCGTCGCTGCAGTACGCCGGCTACATCATCCGCGCGGGCTCCTGGGCCCGGGCGATGGCCGGCGAAGAGATCTCGACCGCCGAACAGGCCCAGGCCGTCCTCGACCGCCTCGAACGCCTCATCGCGCTCAGCGAGGAACGCGAGCAATTCTGGGCCGCCGCGCTCGAACGCGACGACCTCCTCGGCGACAGCCTGCGCGGTCTCAAACAGCGCGGCTATTTCGTGGTCAACCAGATCAGCGAGGTCGAGGCGCCCGCCAGCGCCTGCCTCGGCCAGGCCCTCACGGTCCTCTACGCGCACGCCCCCGAGGCCGCCTCGGCCACAATCGCGCGCATCGCGGCCAGCGGTCCCAATCCCCTCGCCGAACAGGCCGCGGGCTGGCTCGTGGAACTCCGCGGCGAGGCCCCGAACCTGCTCAAAAACGCCGGGTTCCAGGAATGGGCCGCATCCGACCCCCTGCCCGAGGACTGGTCGTCCTGGAGCAGAACCGGCGGCGCCCGGTTCATCCGGGGCGAGGAACGGGGCCGCGACGGCAGCACCGCCGCCGCCATCGCCCGGGCCGATGGGGCCTGCTACATGCAGCACGTACCCGTCACCCCCGGCCAGAAATACCTCTGCTCGGTCTGGGCGTCCTGTGATACCCCCGGCGCCGCCACCGCCGCCGCCCTCGGCGTCCGGTGGCAGACCGGCGACGGCGCGTGGCACCCCGACCGCGAGTGCGAACCCCGAACCGCCCTGACCGTCCGGGGAGGCCGCTGGGAGCGGTTGAGCGTCATAGCCACCGTGCCGGACGGCGCCGCGCGGATGGTCTTCATGCTCAACGCCGAAGGGCAAACCGGCGAACACGCCGTGGTTTTCGACGACGCCGCGGTGCTCCAGCTCTCCGAATAGGCCCGTCCACGTCTCCGGCCCGGGCCGGCCGCCGCGCGCCGCACGACGCAAAAACCCCCGCCCCGGCGGATGCCGGAGCGGGGGCTTCGATAGGGTCAAACGATGCGGACGGCTTAATACATGTCGCCGCCACCGCCGGGACCGCCGGCCGGAGCCTTCTCGGGCTCGGGAATCTCGGCGATCAACACTTCGGTGGTCAGCAGCAGGCTGGCCACGCTCGAAGCGTTCTGCAGGGCCGTGCGCGTGACCTTGGTCGGGTCGATCACGCCCGCTTTCAGCAAGTCTTCAAATACGCCCGTCTCGGCGTTGTAGCCGATAGCGCCCTTCTTCGACTTCACTTCCTGCACCACCGTCGCGCCTTCGTCGCCGGCGTTGATCGCCAACTGACGCAGGGGCTCTTCCAGCGCGCGCACGATGATCTTCACGCCGGTCGCTTCGTCTTCGTCGTCGAGCTTCATTTTCTCGACGGCTTCAATGCAGCGCACCAGGGCCACGCCGCCGCCCGGCACGATGCCTTCTTCCACCGCCGCACGCGTGGCATGCAGGGCGTCCTCGACGCGCGCCTTCTTCTCCTTCATCTCGATCTCGGTCGCGGCGCCCACGCTGATGACCGCAACGCCGCCCGCCAGCTTGGCCAGGCGTTCCTGCAGCTTCTCGCGGTCGTAGTCGGACGTGGTCTCTTCGATCTGGCGGCGAATCAGGTTGATCCGGCCCATGATCTCCGAGCTGGAACCCGCACCCTCGACGATCGTCGTGTTGTCCTTGTCGACCACGACGCGCTTGGCGCGGCCCAGGTCGGCCAGGGTGATGCTCTCGAGATTCCGGCCCAGATCCTCCGTGATGGCCAGGCCGCCCGTCAGCACCGCGATGTCCTGAAGCATGGCCTTCCGCCGGTCGCCGAATCCGGGCGCCTTCACCGCGCAGGCCTGGAACGTGCCGCGAATCTTGTTCACCACAAGCGTCGCCAGCGCTTCGCCCTCGACGTCTTCCGCGATGATCAGGAGCGGTTTGCCGCTCTTGGCGATCTGTTCAAGCAGCGGAAGCAGGTCTTTCAGCGACGAGACCTTCTTCTCGTGAATGAGGATGTACGCGTCCTCGAGCACCGCTTCCATCTCTTCGGCGTCCGTCACGAAATACGGCGACAGATACCCCTTGTCGAACTGCATGCCTTCTACGATCTCGAGCGTGGTGTCGATCCCCTTGGCCTCTTCCACCGTGATCGTGCCGTCGTTGCCGACCTTCTCCATCGCCTCGGCGATGATGTTGCCGATCTCGAAGTCGCTGTTCGCCGAAATCGCCGCCACATTCTTGATGACGTCGGTCTCGCCGCGCACCTTCTTGCTCTGTTTCGCGAGCTGCTCCACCACCACGGCCACGGCCTTCTCAATGCCGCGTTTCAACGCCATCGGATTGGCGCCCGCCGTCACGTTGCGAAGCCCTTCGCGGTAAATCGCCTCCGCAAGCACCGTCGCCGTCGTCGTGCCGTCGCCCGCCACGTCCGACGTCTTCGACGCCACTTCCTTCACCATCTGCGCGCCCATGTTCTCGTACTTGTCTTCAAGTTCGATCTCTTTCGCAACCGTCACGCCGTCTTTCGTCACGGTCGGGGCGCCCCATTTCTTGTCCAGCACCACATTGCGGCCCTTGGGGCCCAGAGTGGATTTCACGGCTTTGCTCAGTTTGGTCACACCGGCAAGCACGCCGCGCCGTGCCTCTTCGCCGAACTGAAGTTGCTTTGCAGCCATCGTTGTCAAACCTCCTTTATCTCATCATGTCTCGTATCAGCCGCAGGCGACAGGCCCACTACTCGATGACCGCGAGCACGTCGTCCTCGCGCATGATGATGTGCTCTTCTCCGTCAATCTTGACTTCGGTTCCGGCGTATTTGCCCATGAGGATCCGATCGCCTTTCTTCACCTCCATGGGAATCCGCTTGCCGTCTTCATCCAGCCGGCCCGGACCCACGGCCACAACCTTCCCCTCCTGGGGCTTTTCCTTGGCCGTGTCGGGAATGATGATCCCGCCCCGGACAGTCTCGCTCGGCTCCTCCCGCTTGACAAGCAGTCGGTCTGCTAACGGACGAACTTTCATTGCGTGTACTCCCTTGGTTCTCGCCGGCGCAAGACGCCGCCCTGCTCCGGCATGATGGGTTCACTCAACCTGACACCGTCTCAGCTTTCGCTCAGATTGGGGGATTGCCCCGCTCAGCTCATGACTCCAGCCATTTTGACAACGCTTCCGGGTTGTTTTCGGCCAGAACCTGCAGCCACGCAGATCAGTTTAGCAAACGACGTGCCACCGCGTCAATACCCTGTTTAATTGTTTGTAAATGCGCGTTTTAGGGGCGTGTCTGGCAACGCCCCCCGCCCCCGCA
>JAAYAQ010000477.1 GCA_012719295.1 Candidatus Hydrogenedentota bacterium
ACCGCCCCCGGTACAATCGTTGCCGCGCAGCCGGTAGGTGCTCACCGAGATCGGCAATATCGTTGCCTGCCCCGCGTAATACATCAGCCTGAGGAAGAAATCGCCGTCCTCCGCCAGGTCCATTTCCGGGTCAAACCATTCGTCCATTCGGTCCAGCAGCCCATGCCGGAAGAGCACCGTGCTGGTGATCATCCGCGTGCCGTACAGGGCATCGGCAAACGTCAAGGCAGTCCCCTGGTCCCAAGGCGAGAATTCCCCCAGTTCACGGCCCTGCTCGTCCACATATATCGCGCCCGCGGAAACAACGCTCTCGCCGGGGTGTGTCTCGAGGAACGATACCTGGTCGGCAAGCTTGTTGGGCAGGTACGTGTCATCGTCGTCGAGAAAGGCAAGGTACCGGCCGGTGGCCTGCGCAAGACCCCGGTTGCGCGCGGCGCTGCGACCGGCGTGCGTTTGGCGGATCACCCGGATGCGCGGATCGGCATGGGCCACGCCCACGGCATCGACTGGCGGTTCCGAGCCGTCGTCCACCACAATGACTTCAAAATCGCCGAACGTCTGCTCGCAGACGCTCTGGAGCGCTTCGGTCAGGTACGCGCCCCGGTTACGGGTCGGAATGATCACACTTACGGCCGGCATGATCTCAGACCGTTCCGCCGGTCTCGCGCCGGGACGGCGCAGCCACCGCATCGTTCTCGACCAGGTCCGCCAGGCGCGGAAGGTCCGCCAGGTCCGTGGTCCGGGTGAGCATAGACACGGGGACCCGCCTGGCAAGTTCCCCACATTGAAGAAAACACGTTCCCAGACGGCGGCCCTGGAGGAATGCCGCACCAAACTTCGACAGGTCCCAATACGGGATGAGTTCCAGGTGCGCCTGCCTGGGGTTCAAGAGCGCGATCTCCGGTGCAGGCCCCTCTCCCAGGGTGTACATCCGTACCAGCGGAGCCGGTTCCTCCCGGAAACGGCGCGCGACGGCGCAGGAGCGTTTGTCCATATCCTCCTTGATCCGGGGCAGGGTCTCCGCCTCGACCCCCAGCGCCTCGGCGGAATCCGGCCACAGCTTGAACCGCGGAAATCCGGGCAACGCCAACGGACCGTCTTCCGTCATGCGGATCGCCAGGACATCGTCGGAGAGGAGCGTGTGCCCGCGGCGGTGCAGGGTCGCCGCCATGGTGGTTTTTCCCGCGTGCGGATGCCCCAGAAACGCGACCGCTTTGCCTTCAATACACACCACACTCGCGTGGAACACCCACAATCCCCGCTGGAACAGGGCGATATTGAGCCCCGCCCCCAGAATGTACAGCCGCAGGGCGGACGGCGCCATTTCCGGGACCGGGTCCAGAAGGATTTCCCGCCCCGCGCGGTATACGAAACGCCCTTCCGCGCGCGAAAAGAAGCGGAGTTCGCCCTCCATTTCGGAATGGATGAACGCGCGGCCGTCCTCGTTGGGCAGGGGCGGAACCGCACACAGGCGGATGCTCAGATCGGGCTCGCTTCCCTCAACGTAAGGGCGCGTGCGCAGCTCCGGCAAGTCTACCTCGGAATCCAGCGCTACGCCGTACGCGGTGTAGTGATTGAGACCTGATTTGCAGTCGATTCCAATTGACACAGTTACACGCCATTCGGCCCCTTTCCGGACAGGGGACTCTCCGTGGCACGTGCGGCGCCGCAGCCGCGTCCACGTCGTCAAGCGGGGCGTACCAGTGCAAACCCCGCCTGATGCTGTCACTATTGTTATGGAGAAACCGGCGACGGTA
>JAAYAQ010000478.1 GCA_012719295.1 Candidatus Hydrogenedentota bacterium
AGAACGGAGACCGTTCATGGGGAATGCGGTATTGGCGCTGCTGCTGTTCCTGCAGGGGGGGGATGCCGCGGCGCTGCCGGACGCGCCGGAGACGGTCGAGGGGATCGAAGTCGCGAGTCCGTGGTGCCGGATAACGTTTGACCCGGTGACCGGCGCGCTTCGCAGCATCATCAACGCGCGGACGGGGGATGAATACCTCAAGGAGCCCCGATCGGGGGCGATGCCTTTCCGCCTCTACACGGATCTCACCCGGGAATTCAGCATCGGGCAGAACGAGAAGTTTCAACTGGTCTTTGATGCACCGGAGGCCATCGCGGGAACGGTGGTGCACCCCGGCACGTGCCGCCTGGTCGAAGTCCGCCGGGACCATGACCTGACCTTGCGTTACGAGGAGGGCGGCCTGGAGACCGAACTTCGGGTCACCTTGGCGGAGGAGGCGGGCGCTTCGGACTGGTCGCTGCGCGTCACCAACACGGGCGAGGGCGCGCGGAAGTTCCTTGTGGGGTTTCCGTATCTGGACGGCGTTCGCCTGGGCCCGAACCCCGCGAACAACCTGGCCACGGCCATGGATCAGGCCGGACTGGTGGTGCCGGCCTGGGAGCGTTCCGGCGGGGTGCTGGGCGAAAGCAATCAGCTGTCCATGCAATGGCACGCGGTCTGGGATCCCGAGTCGGGCAATGCCGTGGGCCTGCTGTTCATGGACGCGGACGTCCGTCCGAAGCGCCTGGAGCTTTCGGAACCGCGCATTGAGCTGCATCACTTCCCGCCGGTGGCCCTGGCTCCGGGCGAATCCGTGGAACTGCCGCGCGTGCGGCTGCTTGTGTATCAGGGGGATTGGCGTCCCGCGGCCCGGGCCTATGGGGCATGGTATGCGCATGCCTATCCGCACGTGGAGCCTCCGGCCTGGTTCCGCCAGTCGGACGGGCTCAGCGGCATCCATGTCGGTATCGGCTCGAGCCGGCTGGAGAGTCTCCGCGACCTGCCGCGGCTGCATCTGCGCACGCCCCAGGATGCCCTGGAATACGCCTTCTACTGCCAGGGTTCGGTGGGCCACGATGACGTGCATACGGACGGCGACAACGTCATCCGTGAAGATCTGGGCGGCGCCGCGGCCATGCGCGACGGCATCGCGGGCGTCCACCGGCTTGGGCTCCACGTCACGCTGTACGTGGAAGGGTTCATTGTCCATAAGGACAGCCAACTGGCGGCCACGGGCCGGGCCCGGCGCTGGTCCGTCATGCACCGGGATGGCAGCGCTACCGGTCCTTACAGCAAGAACGGGTTCCTGCACATGTGCCCCGGATGCGAGGAGTGGCAGGACCATCTGGCCGGTGTCGTCGCGCGCCTGTTGAGGGAAACGGGCGCGGACGGGATTCGCCTGGATTCGCTCGGTTTTTACTACCTTCCCTGCTACAACCCGGCGCATGGGCATGCCTCGCCGTTCGATTACAACGAATGGATCAAACAACTTCTCGCGAAGGTGCGCGCCGCGGCGATCGCCGTGAAACCTGACGTGCTGCTGTTGACGGAAGGCTCGGCGGACTGGTTCGGGCCGTGGTTTCACGGGGCCTTGACGGCGCGGTGCCCGCGGGACCTGCCCCCAATGCGTCTGGCCGTGAGTCCATTCAGGAACTACGTGTATGCCTGCGGCGCCTTATGGGGTTCCTTGTCGGGTTATGCCGGCGGCGGCTGCGGGGGGCCCGACACCAGCACGATGGACTGGAACTGGGCCTGCGCGCGGCTCTCCGCCGGGGAGGCGCTGGTATGGGGGGACGTGCGCGATGACGGTCCGCGCTGTGCGGACCCGGAGATTGTCGCCCGGTGTTTCGAGGGCGAGGGCTATTGGGCGGTGGTGGCGGCACGGCCGGCATGTCAGGAGGCGATTTGGCCGTGGGGAACCGGGCCGTCGGAGCAGCGCCATCCTTACACGCTCACCCTGCCCGGGCTGGCCTCGGAAGCGCAGGACGCCGCGCTGTGCGATGTGGAAACGCTTACCTGGACGCCGCTGCCCCTGGAACGCGAGGGCGGGGACGTCCGGTTCGAGCTTGCCACGAACTGGGCGCTCGTGGTGCTGCGGCGGGCCGGGGGGCCGGCGCTGGCGGGATTTGGTCCCTTGCCGAAGCTTGCGCGGGGCGCGTCGGCGACGCTGGACACGGCATGGCTTCTGCCGGGGGTGCCGGACGCGGAAGTCGAGGCCGTTGTGCGGGCGCCGGGTCTGGAAGTGGCGTTGCACGATGGCGGCCGCGTGCCGGGCAGGGCGACCCTCACGGCGCCTGTCGACGCGCTGCCCGGAAGTTACGGCGTGACGCTCTCCGGCAGGAATCTGCTGGGGATGAAGCGGTTTGTTGTAGTGGAATGACTTCGGGCCGCCGGCAGACGTGCCCGAAGAAAAGAGGCTTGTGATGATTGCAGATGTGCGGTACCCGGTGGGAGACCGGCG
>JAAYAQ010000479.1 GCA_012719295.1 Candidatus Hydrogenedentota bacterium
CGCGTCAGAGAGGGTGAAACCGATCCGCATCTGGAAGCGCTCTATTTTCAGTTCGGCCGCTATCTGCTGATTTCGTCTTCGCGGCCGGGCAATCTGCCGGCGAATCTGCAAGGCCTCTGGAACGAACATCTGGAGGCGCCCTGGGACAGCGACTATCACATCAACATCAACCTTCAGATGAATTACTGGCCGGCGGAGGTGACGAACCTCTCCGAGTGCCATCTGCCCTTCTTCGATTTCATCGAAGGCGTCGCCCGGCGCGGGCGCGAGACGGCGCGCGCCACCTACAGCTGCGGCGGGTTCACGGCCCACCATACCACCGATGCCTGGCACTCGACCGCGCCTCACGGCCAGGTCGTCTGGGGGATGTGGCCGATGGCCGGCGGCTGGTGCGCGCAGCATTTCATGGAGCATTACCGCTACACCGGGGATCGGGCCTTTCTGGAACAACGCGCCTATCCCCTGCTCAAAGACGCCGCGCTGTTCTATCTCGACTGGCTCACGGAGGACCCTGCGAGCGGACGGCTGGTCTCGGGACCCAGCACGTCGCCCGAGAACACCTTCTTCGTACCCGGCGGCCAGCGTGTCAGCCTGTCGATGGGCTGTGCGATGGACCAGGAAATCATCTGGGATACCTTCACCAACTTTCTGGAAGCCGCAAAGGGCCTGGGCATTGACGACGACTTCACGAAACGCGTGGCCGGCGCGCTCGACCGGCTCGCCCTGCCCGAGATCGGCGCGGACGGACGCCTGAAAGAGTGGCGGCACGAGTTCGAGGAGGCCGAGCCGGGCCACCGTCACATGTCGCACCTGTACGGGCTGCATCCCGGCCGGCAATTCACCGTGACGGGCACGCCCGCATTCGCCGCCGCGGCCCGGGCGTCGCTGGACTACCGCCTGGCCCATGGAGGCGGGCATACCGGATGGAGCCGCGCCTGGCTCATCAACTTCTTCGCGCGGCTCCACGACGGGGAAGCGGCCCACGAAAACGTGCGGCTGCTCTTGAGCAAATCGACCCTGAACAATCTTTTCGACAACCATCCGCCGTTCCAGATAGACGGCAATTTCGGCGGCGCCGCCGGCATCGCGGAGATGCTTTTGCAGAGCCACACCGCCGAGATCGCGCTGCTGCCCGCCTTGCCCGCGGCCTGGAAAGACGGCTCGGTCTCGGGTCTGGTCGCGCGGGGCGGATTCGAGGTGGCCATGAAATGGGCGGATGGCCGGCTCGTAACCGTAACCGTGCACTCCCGGTTGGGCAATCCCTGCGCACTGCGGTACGGGCAGCGCACGCTCACGCTGCCTGGCGAGAAGGACAGCGTGCTCGTTCTCGACGGGACGCTTCAGCCCGCGGCGGGTGCGTCCGGACAGTGAAGTACGGCATCGTGGCGCCGGCACAGGCAGCCTGCCGCGTGCGCCGGCGCGTTCAACTCTGCAAGCTCAGTACCTCAAGAACGCGCCAAGACCGTCCGCGGCCTCCTTCAGGCGCAGGCCGGCTTCCCCGTGCAGCACCTCGACTTTTGCGCCTTCCCGCGCGGTGTTCTCGACCAGCAGATCCAGCAGATTGTCCTCGGGCTTGATGGGTTCTCCCAGAAACTCGGTCAGGGGCATCCCGCCGCCTCCATTCGCAGGCACTGTGGGACAATCCTTCGCGAACACGGCGAAATCGCGGGGATACACCAGGGTGCGCACCCGTCCTTCGAGCGCGGCTCGTACGGTGCCGGCCACTCCGGCCGTGGCCATGCGGTTCTTGGCGGCGGCAGTCAACAACGCCTCCGTCAACGACATCTCGGTGCGGTGTTCAAACTCTTCATCCACCCGCAATGTCTCTTCCAGCACGGTTTTGCGATCGGCCTCGACCGGCAGGGTGACGGCGCTCACGACACGATGCCTCAGCGGCTCCGAGAGCAGACGTTCCAGCTCGGCCACGGTGCGGGAAGGCCCACCAAGGATAAGCCGGTCGAACGGCACGGTTTTGTCGAGGTCTTTGAGTGCGGCGACGACCTTCTTGAGATGGTGTTTCGCATGTTCCTCGGCGTTGCGCTGGAACCGCATCTGCGACCGGGTCTGGTCTTTTCCGGACGCGTCGAAGTGCCGCACGTCTTCCTCGGCGACCAGAGTCGCGTCCTGTTCGATTTCTCCCATGCAGACGCTCAGCAAACGCGTCTTGCCGCGGTCCGTGAGGGCGACCACATAGCGCGGGTGCTCGTCGCGGGCCTCGAGAAACGGCCGCACAAAGGGCCGGGGAAGCCACCGGACCTGGCTTTCAATGGGCATGCGGAAGTCCCGCGCCCAGAAGAGACCGCCCGGTGGATCCGTGAACAGGGCGAGGGTCCGGCCGGCGGGACGGTAACTCTCGACGTACTGGCGCACCCGCGCGGCGCAGGCCTTGAACGCCTCGCGCTCCCCCACATCGCCGATCCCGCATTCGAGGTCGCGGAGCATGTTGTGGAGCGGAACCCGGTACTCCCGGTTGAGGTTGTCGGCGCGGCCCTGGTCGACGTTCAGGTAGACGCTCAGCACGTGACGTCCCTCGGCGGCGGCATGATCCATCAGTTTCTGCAGGTCGTCGTGTGTAATCATGGGTTGCCCTCCATAATTTCGAACACACAAACCAGCCTTCAACAAGAAACAGGGGGCGCGGCCATCCGTGTGGTCCGGTCCCCGGTACATCCGGAGTTTGTGTCAGGCGCACCTGTGGGGAGTGTGGCGATGCGGAGCGTGACCGCGCGCAACACCCACCGCGCGCGGTCATGGGGGGATGGGTGGCGCTGCCGGGCCGAGGTATCAATCGATGCCATGGAAGAACGACGCCGGCATCGCGCGTCTGCGGCAGGTTCGCAAGGCTGCAGCCCTCGAAGTAGAGGCTTCGAATCGGCATCGGCACTTCCGCAGCAAGGTTCATCGGTTCATCCGCGGGATGGTTTTCCCGCACCCTCTATCATACACCAGTTGGGACCCATTGACGCACCGGCAAGACCCGCGTCAGCCCGGGTGTCTGTAATGCACTGTGCAGCAAAGACTTCAGGAGCATTACCCCATCGACTTCGGGGACGGCGTGAACCCGCACGTTCCCTGTGATCAACACCGTTCGCGTCCTCGGGATGCCCGCGACCGCGCATTGAATCCGCCCGGTGCGTCCCGTACCATCTCCGTGTGGGTCCCGGCGGGCGGCATGCATGTGGTCCGAGCGCGCAAGGAGTGGGTCATGGCTTCGACATCGCGGGAACGGGTCTATCAGGCGTTGCAGTTCGAGGGCCCGGACCGTGCGCCGCGCAATCTGTGGAGCCTGCCCTGGGCGGAACTGCATTTTCCCGAGGCGTTGAAGAAGATCCGGGACGATTTTCCCGACGATTTCGCGGGCGCCCCCGGCTATTGCCGGGAAACCTCCAGAACCATCGGGAACGAGTATTCGGTTGGGCGCTATACGGACCCGTGGGGTAGCGTATTCGTGAACCTCCAGGAAGGCGTCATCGGCGAGGTCAAGGAACCGCTGATCAGCGACTGGACCATCGACGCCGCCAAGGTGCATATCCCGCGGGAATGGCTGACCATCGACACGGACCGGGTAAACGCGTTCTGCGGGCGCACGGAGAAATTTGTGACCGGCGGCTGTTGCCCGCGCCCGTTTGAACGGCTGCAGTTCCTGCGGGGAACCGCCAGCCTGTACATGGATCTGCTGGATCCGCCGCCGGGGATGGCTGCGTTCGTGCGCGACCTGCACGCATTCTATTGCGAATTACTGGAGACCTGGGCGGCAACCGACGTGGACGCGTTGAATTTCATGGACGACTGGGGGGCGCAAAACGCGCTGTTGATCGACCCGGCCGTCTGGCGTGAGGTCTTCAAGCCGCTTTACCGCGACTACATCGAGATTGCGCACGGGGCGGGCAAGAAGATCTTCATGCATTCCGACGGCCACACCCTCGCCATCTATCCCGACCTGCTCGAGCTCGGGCTCGACGCCATCAACTCGCAGCTGTTCTGCATGGGCGTGGAGCATCTGGCCCCCTATGCCGGCAGGATCACGTTCTGGGGCGAGATCGACCGCCAGCACCTTCTCCCCCATGCGGCTCCGGGCGAAATTGACCGCGCCGTCCGCTCGGTCCACGAAACGCTGTGGAAGAACGGGGGGTGCCTCGCGCAATGTGAGTTCGGCCCCGGCGCAACGCCGGAGAACGTGCGCCAGGTGTTCGCCTCGTGGGACCGGCTCACGACTCGCGCGTAGCCGATCCGCCAGGCGCGCACGGTGCCCGGTGAACGCCGAGGCCGTCTTTCTTCGGCCGCCTTTTCGGGGTTCGCGGAAGGCAGCGCCCGGGTCAGTTCTTGAGGCTGTGAAGCGGCGCGGGGATGCGCCCGCCGTAGGCGACAAACCGCGAAGACGTGCCGGCGTTTCGCACGTCGACCACGTCGCCCTGGCCGAAGAGGCCGCCAAAGACCGCTTTCTCCCCCACGCTCTTGCCGGGAGCGGGGATGAGGCGCACCGCGGTCGTTTTGTTGTTGATGACGCCAATGGCCATCTCGTCGGCGATGATGGCGCTGATGGTTTCGGCGTCGACGTCGCCGGGAATCACGACCATGTCGAGGCCCACCGAGCAGACGCTGGTCATGGCTTCGAGTTTCTCGAGCGTCAACGAACCCTCGGCGACCGCGCGCGAAAGGGCCTGGTCCTCGCTGACGGGGATGAAGGCCCCTGAGAGACCACCCACGCTCGATGAAGCGAACAGCCCGCCCTTCTTGACCGCGTCGTTGAGCATGGCCACGGCGACCGTGCTGCCGGGCGCGCCGATCTTTACAATGCCCATGGTCTGAAGGATTTCGCCGACGCTGTCGCCGATGCGGGGCGTTGGCGCGAGGGACAGGTCGACGACGCCGAATTCGACGCCGAGTTTCCGGGCCACTTCGCGTCCCATGAGCTCGCCCACCCGGGTGACCCGGAAACTCGTCCGCTTGATCTCTTCGGCGATCGTGCCCAGGTCGACGCGCCGTCCGCTTTCGAGCAGGCGTTCGAGTGCGCGTTTGATGACGCCGGGACCGCTGACTCCGATATTGACGACCGTGCCGGGCTCTCCGGGCCCGAGAAACGCGCCCGCCATGAACGGGTTGTCTTCGGGAATATTGGCGAAGACGCAGAGTTTGGCGGCGCCGAAGCCGTCTTTGTCCGCGGTCAGTTCCGCTACGCGTTTGATTTGCCGGCCCATGAGAAGGACCGCGTCCATGTTGATGCCCGCTTTGGTGCCGGCAACGTTGACGGAGGCGCAGACCCGCTCCGTGTTGCTGAGGACTTCAGGGATGGAATCGATCAAGCGGCGGTCGCCGTCGCTGAACCCTTTCTGCACCAGGGCGGTGTAGCCGCCGATGATGTCCACCGCGACGCCGCGGGCGGCCTCGTCGAGCGTGTGTGCGAGGGGCAGGCACACGGAGGGGTCGTGCGCCTCGAGCAGGGAACTGATCTTCGAGACGGCCAGCCGTTTGTTGACGATGTCGATCCCGTATTTGGCCGACACTTCGTCGCAGCAGGCCACCAGATGGCCCGCAACGCTGTGGATGCGCTGCCGGATCTTGTGCAGCATCCGATCGGAGTCGCCGTCGGCACAGCCCATCAGGTTGATGCCGAGGGTGACGGCCCGTACGTCCAGGTTTTCGATCTGGACCATCTCGAGCGTCTTCAGGATGTCTTCGGTGGGAATCACAGGTCATCCTCGAGACCGCGCAGGCGTTCTTCCATCGGATCGTAAATGCCGAGTACAAGATACAGGTGCCCGGCTCCGTCGAGAATCAGGGTGTCTTCAAAGCCGTCGCCATTCAGGTCTTCGCGGGTGGCCGAGGCGGCGCCCGCGGACATCTCAATCGAGTCGGTAAGGCACTCGGGCTTGCCATAGACGCCCTCGCCGTCGTTTTCGACGAGGAACACCCAGCCTTTGGTGTTCACCACGACAACGTCCTCGCTGGTTTCGGCGTCAATGTCCGACATCGCCAGTATCCGGCTGCCGCCCTCGGGCCCGAGCGGGGGCGCAATCTGTTTGGGGGTGGACGAGAAAACGCCCTTTCCCTTGTTTTCGAGCAGCAGCACCGCTCCGGTCGCGCCCAGGATGATCAGATCATCGTCGCCGTCGTAGTCATAGTCGGCGATTTCGATATCCACGGTTCCCGGCGCGCCGGTGAGGGGTCCGGCAATCTTCCTGGGGGCGCCGAACCGGTCGCGGAGATTCTCCAGCAGGAACACGGTCTCTCTGGCGTCGATCAGGACGATCTCCTCGTCGTTGTCGAAGTCGAGGTCGGTGAACACGTAATCGTAGGGGCCGGGCGCCAGGCCGGGGATCCGGGTCAGCGCGGTGGCGCCGCCGAACTTCCCCATGCCGACGTTTTCAATCTTGTACAGGATGCCCTCGGCGTTGCCCACGATGATGTCCTCGTCGTTGTCGAGGTCAACGTCAGTCACGCGCACCTGGACGGCCCCGCTGGCGGTATTGAGCTCGTTCGAGATCTTCGCCATGTTGCGATACCGTCCGCGTCCCTCGGACACGACCAGGTAAACGACGCCCATCCGGTTTGTGATGAGGATGTCCTCGTCGTTATCGAGGTCCACATCCGAAAGATCGAGCGAGACGGGGCCCGGGACGTCGTTGACCGGCCCTGCGATCATCTGGGGTTTGGCGAACTTGCAGTCGCGCTCGTTCAGCAGCAACCAGACGGTTCCCAGCTCGTCGATAAGCAGGATGTCCTCATCCGGGTCCTGGTCGGAGTTGATCGTGGCCACGGAGACGAACCGGGCCTTGGCGCCGGTGGCATCGAGAAGCTTGAGCGTTTCCGCCTTGGTGGCTTCTTCATCATCCAACAGCGATTCCGCGGCCGCCCAGGCGGGACAGGGCGCCCCCAGGAGGAGCATCAGTACGGTGGTCAAAAATGTTCGCATCATCATGGTCTCCGAACAAGCTTTGCGGAAGCGTTTTAGTGCGGCCGTGTGTGAACGGACAACGAATTCGTGGCAACGAAGATATCCTGGTGGCGCACGACCAGCGACACGTTGAGTTCGCGGGCAGCGGCTTCCAGTTCATTGCGCAGGTCGCCCGGCTCCACCGCGGGGGGCATGGTCACGCGGAAGATCACGATGAACTGGCCGTCGTGAACCTCAAACCAGACGTCGTCAATGTTGATGCCTTTTTCCGAGAAGCACCGGGTCAACCTGCGGACGATGCCGGGCTTGTCGTCGCCTTTGACGGTCACCACAAACGGTTCCCCCGGGCCCGGCGCCTGCGCGCCTCCCTCGCGATGGGGCAGGACGATGGCCCGGTAATCGCCGGCGTTTTCGACCGCCGTCGCGATGTCGCCCGCCGCGACGTCTTCGGGGAACGTGCCGCACACGATCATGGTGAACCATCCCCAGACGACCGTCTGGCTGAGGGCTTCCAGATTGCCGCCCAGCCGGAACAGGGCGTCGCTGACGTTCGCGATGATGCCGACCTGATCACGTGTCACGACGTTTATGACGTATTTTGCGGTCCCGGTATTCATGAAAACGTCCCGTCCACTCCGTCCGCTCGGCGCCCTATGCCCTTGAACCTGTAAGGAAGAAGTATGCAAGCACCGCCAGAGCCAATGCAATCCGGTAGTATCCGAACACCTTGAAATCGTGGCGGCGGATATAGTTCATGAGAAAAGCCACGACGCCGTACGCCACCACGAACGAGACCACGGACCCGATGGCCAGCAGCACCCATTCCCTGGAGGTGAAGGCCGCGCCGCCTTTCGCGATTTTGAGGGCCGTGGCCCCCAGCATAGTGGGGATCGCGAGGAAGAACGAAAATTCCGCGGCGGCCGGCCGGCTCGCCCCGAGCGCCATGCCGCCGATGATGGTGGCCGCGGACCTCGAGGTGCCGGGGATCATGGCCAGGCATTGGAAGAACCCGACAGCCAGGGCGCGGCCGAACCCCGCATCGCCCGCGCGCTCGAAACGGGGACGCCGGTCCGTACGTTCGAGGAGAAGCAGCACCACGCCGCCCGCCAGCAGGGTCACTGCCACGACCAGTGGGTTGAACAGCCGTTCCTCAATGAAATCGTCGAACAAAAACCCCAGCACGACCGCGGGAAGCACGGCCACGGCGATCCGGGCCCAGAGCCCGAAGACGGCGTCGCGGTCTTCCCGGGGTTTCCCGAACGGCCACAGGCTTGACCAGAAATAGACCACCACCGCCAGGATGGCCGGCAATTGAATGATCACCATGAACGCGGCCGGGAACTGCTCGCGTTGCCGGAATTGCAGGAATTCCTCGAGGAGGATCATGTGGCCGGTGCTGCTGATGGGCAGAAACTCCGTCACCCCCTCGACCACCGCGAAGATCACCGCCTTCAAGACTTCCATGCGCGTAACGCCCATCCTGTGCCCGGGAAACCGTCCACCCCATGCCCGTCCGGGGAAGCCGGCATCGTTGCCTTTTTGATACGGCGAAGTATAGCCGCCGCGCACCCGGCACACAACGTGTTCGCCGCGACAACGTGTCCCCGTTCGAATGACCGGCGTGGGCGCCGGTCCCACACCCGATCCGGATGCAGCCCCATGCCGAGCTGGCGCCCGGCAATCCCAGGGCGCCGTACCCGGCGCGACTGGGTGTCCCCATTCGAACGCGTTGGGAAGGGGAATTCTCGCGGCAGATGACACTTGGCATTCGGGACAACCCTTTCTATAATAGGAGGTCCAGCAAAGGCAGTAACCTCACAACTGTGGAGGAGGGAGACGTATGGCCAAGAAGAAAGTGAATGTGGCCCTGGTGGGCGCCCAGTTTATGGGGAAGGCCCACAGCAACGCGTGGCGAAAGGTCGGGATGTTCTTCGACGCCCCGGTCGAGCCGGTGATGAAGGTGTTGTGCGGGAAGTTCAAGGAAGAGGTGGCGGTCGCGGAGAAATGGGGCTGGCAGGAGACCTCGCTGGACTGGAAAGAGGTGGTGAACCGGCCGGACATCGACATCGTCGACATCTGCACGCCAAACTTCCTGCACCCGGCGATTGCCATCGAAGCGGCCAAAGCGGGCAAGCACATCGTGTGCGAGAAGCCGCTGGCGAACACGCTGAAAGAGGCGCAGGACATGCTGAAGGCCGCCGATAAGGCGGGCGTAAAGCACATGTGCGGGTTTTCGTACCGGTTCGCGCCCGCGGTACAGACGATCAAGAACATGATCGTCAAGAAAGAGCTGGGCGACATCTATCATTTCCGTGCGGCGTACCAGCAGGACTGGATCGCGGATCCGGACTTCCCGATGGTGTGGCGCCTGAAGAAGAAGCACACGGGCAGCGGGGCGCTGGGCGACATTGGGGCCCACATCACCGACCTGTGCCACTTCCTGGTAGGCGACGTGTCGGAGCTTGCGGCCACCATGGAGACCTTCATCAAGAAGCGCGTCATCGCGGACAGCGATGTGGGCGCGTGGGGCGCGAAGGGCCGCAAGAAGCAGAAGAAATACGACACGGTAGACGTGGACGACGCGGTGGCCTATGTAGCCCGTATCAAGGGCGCGAACACGCTGGCGACGTTCGAGGCGACGCGTTTCGCCCCCGGCCGGCGCAACTACAATTCGATCGAGATCTACGGCAGCAAGGGTTCGGTGCTGTGGAACAAGGAAGACATGAACGTGTTCCAGTATTACAACTGCGCCGACCCGGCTACCGCCCAGGGGTTCCGGAAAGTGCTCGCGACGGATTCGGGCCATCCGTACACCCATGCGTGGTGGCCGCCGGGACATCTGATCGGCTACGAACACCTGTTCGTGCATGAGATTTTCGAATTCCTGTGCGGACTGAACCGCAAGAAGAACGATTTCCCGACCTTCGCGGACGCGGTGAAATGCCAGAAAGTGCTCGACGCCGTCGAGCGGGCCGCGAAGACGAAGCGCTGGGTCGCTGTGAAGTGAACCCAACCCGGGCTTCGGCCTCAGGCGACGATTGACCGCACCGGGTTGGCGTGAGCCAGCGCCAGCCCGGTGTGGTTCGTGAGACGGTTTTGCTCGCGCTCGTGGGTGCGCCGGCTTTTTTGGGTGAAATTTGGGGAAGGTGCGATTACACTGAACGAACCGCAAATGCTGAGGGCATGAACACGGAAAGCGCGCGGCCGGGTGCGCGGCGCAGGGTGTCATGTCCCGGAAGGTTCAAACCCGAGGAGGGAGAACGACCATGAGATTAGGTTTTCTCACAGCGATGTACAGCAACATGCCGCTCCAGAAAGTCCTTGAAATGACGCGGCCGCTGGGGCTTGAGGCGGTGGAGCTGGGCACGGGCAATTTTCCGGGCGACCCGCACGCGCCGCTGCAGGACCTGCTGAAATCGAAACCCAAGCGCGACGAGCTGCTGGCCATGCTCAAGGGCGAGGGGATGATTCTGAGCGCGCTGAGTTGCCACGGCAACTGCCTTCATCCCGACACGAAGTACGCCCAGAAATGCCAGCAGGTGCAGACCGACACCATCAAGCTGGCCGAGATGTTGGGCGTGAAGACCGTCATCGATTTCTCGGGCTGCCCGGGTTCCGATGAGAGCGCCAAACGGCCTTCGTGGATTACCTGCCCCTGGCCGCCGGACTACCTGGAAGCTCTGGATTGGCAGTGGGAGAAGAAGGTCATCCCGTACTGGACCAAGCAGGCGAAGTTCGCCAAGGAGCATGGGGTCCAGGTGGCGTTTGAACTGCATCCCGGTTTCGTGGTGTACAACACCGAGACCATGCTGAAACTCCGCAAGGCCTGCGGCAGCAATCTGGGCGCGAACCTCGATCCGAGCCACCTGTTCTGGCAGGGCATGGATCCCATCGATGTCGTGCGCGCCCTGGGGAAGGCGATCTTCCACGTGCACGCCAAGGACTCGCTGGTGTACGAGCAGAATGCCCGCGTCAACGGCGTGCTCGACACGAAACACTACGGCGACGAAATCAACCGTTCGTGGATCTTCCGCACCTGCGGGTACGGGCACAGCATCGAGTGGTGGAAGGATTTCGTGTCCACGCTGCGCATGGTCGGTTACGACCACGTGTTGAGCATCGAGCATGAAGACTCGCTCATGTCGAACAACGAAGGGCTGCGGAAGGCCGTCGAATGCCTGAGACAGGCCATCATCTCGGAAAAAGTCACCGCGATAACGTGGGCCTGAGCCTTCGTCCGATGTCTTTTATGCGGGAGCCCCATCGCGTGGGCTCCCGCAGGCATTTCAGCCGCGCCCGGGGCCGCGCCACACGGCGGCCGCGGCGCCCGGAATAGCCTGCGCTTCTCGGAGGGAACGTCGCCATGCGGATTTCGGTAATTGGAACCGGCTACGTGGGCCTTGTGGCCGGCACCTGTCTTGCCGATACAGGCCATCGCGTCATCTGCGTCGATGTCGACGAGGAGCGGCTCGCCCGGCTCAAACGTGGCGAAATGCCCATTTACGAGCCGGGACTCGAGGAACTCCTCACCCGCAACATCGAGGAGGAGCGCCTCAGTTTCACCGGCGACACCGGCGACGCCGTGGCCAAGTCCCTCCTTGTATTCCTCTGCGTGGGCACGCCGTCGCTCGAAAACGGCGCGCACGACGTCTCCGCCCTGATGGACGCCGCCGGGCAGGTTGCCCGGGCCATGGACGGCTACCGCATCATCGTGAACAAGAGCACCGGCCCCGCCGGCACCACGGCCCGCATCGCCGCGCGCATGAACGAACTCACGGACCACGAATTCGACGTGGTCGTGAATCCCGAGTTCATGAAGGAAGGGGCGGCGGTCGACGATTTCCTGCGGCCCGACCGTATCGTGGTAGGGTGCGAAGACGTGCGCGTGCTGGAGATCATGCGGGAGCTCTACGCGCCCTTCCTGCGCACGGGCAAACCGTTCCTGGCGATGGACCTGGCCAGCGCCGAGATGAGCAAACTCGCCGTCAACGCCATGCTTGCGGCCCGCATCTCCGTGATGAACGAATTCGCCACGTTTTGCGAAGCCGCGGGCGCCGACGTGTCCCATGTGCGGGAAGCCGTGGCCGCGGACGGGCGCATCGGCGCCGGCTACCTGTTTCCGGGACTGGGCTTTGGCGGCTCCTGCCTGCCCAAGGACGTAATCGCCTGCGCGGCCTGGGCCGAAACGCTGGGGCTCGAGGCGCCCCTGCTGAAGGCCACCGCCGCGGTCAACGACGCGGCGCTGCGCCGGTTCATCGGGCGCATTCTCTCATTCTATGGCGAACCGATCGCGCGGAAACGCATCGCCATCTGGGGGGCCACGTTCAAACCGCGCACCGACGACCTCCGCGGCGCGCCGGCCCTGCGCGTTATCGACGCCCTGCTCGATGCGGGCGCCGCCGTTCACGCCTACGACCCCGTCGCCGGCAAGAAGCTCGCGGCCCTGTACGGCGACCGCATCCAGGTCGCCGCCAAGAATTACGATGCCCTCGCGGACGCCGACGGGCTCGTCATCTGCACCGAGTGGAACGAGTTCCGCCGCCCCGACTACGACCGCATGGCCGAACTCATGCGCGAACGGGTCATTTTCGACGGCCGCAACCTCTACACCCCCGCCACGCTGAAACAGAACGGGTTTCAGTATTTCAGCGTGGGGAGAGGGTAGAAGGCGAAGCCGGCGTATCGGGCGCGGCCTCTATTGCTCTCAGACGTCCTTGCTTTTGCATCCCGTTCCGGCGCGTGCTACCATTGCGCCTTCCCGGGCGCGGTGCGCGCGTTCGGGACCCATTCGTCCTCAACATCAAGGGGGAGCCGAGCATGTCGAAGTATAAAATTGCACTGATGGGTGGCGACGGCACAGGCCCGGAAGTGCTGGCGGAAGCGGTGAAGGTCGTTCGCGCGGCCGCCGCTCGCTGCAACATCACCCTGGATACCACGGATTACGATTTCGGCGGCAACCGCTACCTGGCGACGGGCGAGATTCTCCCGGATTCCGCGCTGGACGAATTCCGCCAGCACGACGCGATTCTGCTGGGCGCGATCGGTCATCCGGACGTGAAACCCGGCATTCTGGAAAAGGGCATTCTCCTTCGGACGCGTTTTGAACTGGACCAGTACATCAACCTGCGGCCGGTCAAGCTGTATCCGAACGTTGAGACCCCGATCAAGAACAAGGGCCCGGAAGACATCGATTTCGTGGTGGTCCGCGAGAATTCGGCGGGCCTGTACACGGGTTTTGGCGGGGTGCAGAAGAAGGGCACGCCCCATGAGGTGGCCGAGCAGTGCATGGTCTACACCCGTTTTGAGGTGGACCGCTGCCTGAAGTTCGCGTTCGACATTGCCCGCAAACGGAACAAGACGAACACGCTGACCCTGTGCGGCAAAACCAACGTGCTCACCTACGTCTACGACCTGTGGGAGCGCGCGTTTCATGCGATGGGCGCGGCCGAATACCCCGACATCAAGCGCGAATACGCCCATGTCGACGCCATCACCATGTGGATGGTGAAGAACCCCGAGTGGTTCGACGTGATCGTGACCGGCAACATGTTCGGCGATATCATCACGGATCTGGGCGCCATGGTGCAGGGCGGCATGGGTATTGCCGCGGGCGGCAACATCAACCCCGAGGGCGTGTCGATGTTCGAGCCGATCGGCGGCAGCGCGCCGAAATACACAGGCTTGAACGTGATCAATCCGCTCGCGTGCATTTTCGCGGGGCAGATGATGCTGGATTACCTGGGCGAACAGGAAGCGGCGGATCTGGTTGAGAAGGCTTGCGTCGATTTTCTGCAGAGCGGCACGCTTTCCGGCATGTCGGCCAAGGAGATTAAGGAGTGCGGAATGTCGACCACCAAGATCGGTGACGACATCGCCAACCGGGTCGCCACGCTCTGACCCAACGTGGTGGGGCTTTTGGCAAGCCGCCCTCTGGACGCGTCCAGAGGGCGGCGTTTTTTTGTGCGCGAGGCCCCGGGCCGGGGCGCCCCCTTTACAGGCGCAGCAGTTTCTCGATGGCGCGTGCGATGGCGTCACGGCGCGCCTCGAGCGGAGCGGGATCCCGGGTGAATTCGGTCAGGTTCTTCGAGACACTGTCGGGGACGTCCAACAATCCCTCATAGATGCCGCGCTCCTGGGCGGGAATCCGTTCCCGGCGCGACTCGACGAGCCTTTCCAGAATGACGAAATACTCGTAATCCTCGACGCCATCGCGCAGCATTTCCCAGCGGATGCTGTCGACGGGTCCCTCCAGGACGGGTTCCGCGGGATTGCCGCCGGCCGCGGCCTCGGGCGGATAGATGAACCGCCCGTCGCCGTTCCCCCAGGGCTGGCGGGTGCCCGCCGGAGTGCCGTACCCCGTCACCCAGCCCATCGGGTCGTCGTACGGGTTCTGGGGCGAGTCCGGATAGGCGACGGAACTCGTCCAGTAGTTGCTCTGCCAGACCAGGATGCCGTCGACCTTGTTTTCCCAGGTCTGCCAGAGCCATACGCGCAGCTCGGTCGCGGGATGATCGATGAACAGGGTCGCGTAGGGGGCCTTGGGTCCGGTGCAGACGTACCACCAGAATGTGTCGCCGGCCGCGCGGCGTTCCTCGGCGACGTCGAAATTGTAGGCCGGCGTCAGGGGACACCAGATGTTGGGGCCGCCGATCAGGGCGGGTTCGACCTGCTCGGTGAGCATGCGGTGGATGTCCGGGGCGTTTTCCTTGAGCTTGCGAAACCCGTTCATGACGAATTCGTAATCCTTGGGGTCGGGCTCGTCAAACCAGTAGACATAGGCTTCGTCGAGCCAGCCTTTTTCCCGAAGGTGTTCCTGGAGCCCCTGGAGGTACGCCCGGAACAGGTGCTGGTACTGGGGCGTATCTTCGGCATACCCGAGCAGCGATGGCTCGTAGCGGGCGTGGAAGGTACCGCCGCCCAGTCCAAGGACCGGCAACTGGAACGAATTGAAACCCAGTTCGTCGATTGCGCGGGTCATGGCAAGATCCCAGGCGGTCCAATCGAATACGGGCTGGAGTTGCCCCGGCGCGACGTCCTCGAGCCCGCCCTCGCCCGTGAGGGGCTGCCCGGCGCCTGCGTCTTCGAGGACGATTTCGTCAAGCCACAGCGCGCCGGTTGTGTTGCCGGTATCAGACCAGGTCGTGGGGTAGGCGGCAAATGCGCAGGACCGCGCGCCCTCGGGGAATTCCGTGATGGTGCGCTCGAACAACTGCCACGAGCCGTCACCGGAAATGACGATGTCGAGGTTCCGGCCGGACATCCACGTGCCCGCCGCGTCGAAGTGCCGCAGCGACACCAGAAACCGCTGCTCCGCCTCCTTTGTCCGGTACCAGAAACGCACCCGCAGACCTTTGCCGGGGATGGGCAACTGGTCGGCGTAGGTGAGCGAAACGCTCCGGTCCGTATGGGGATCGTTGAGGTAGCGGGAAGCATTGCCGGCCTGTTTCGACTCGGTGTCCGTCTCGCCGCCCTGCCACTTGGGCAGGCCGGTCCAGCCGATGCCGATCTCGTCCATCGGCGTGGGGTCATAGGGGGCGATCCGGTGTTCGCTGAAATTGGCGAGGTATTTGTCCATGACCTCACGCCGCTGACCGGGCTCGCTGAGCTTCTGATAGTCGAATACGAGTCCGGGAGACAGGCCGAAGGCGGATACGCAGGTCATGCGGTTTGGCAGTTCGAAATCGTAAACGTCAACCTGCAGGGGCGTCTCCGCGTCGAATCCGTCCGCGTGCACACGCAGCGAACCGCGATAGGTGCCCGCGGGCAGGTCGGAGGGCGTCTTGACGCGGACCCACAGGGGCTGGTTGGCGCCCGCGGCCACGTCAATGGGCTCGCGGAACGGCGGCAACGGGTCGGGCCACGGCGCGGCCACACCGGTTTCATCGGTGGGAAACACGACATCCACGTAGCGCACGCGCAGCACATCCACGGCCGACGCGGGCAGCACGGCGCCGGACGGCCCGGTCAGATCGCCCGCGGCTACGGTCAATCCCGTCAACGGCCGCTGGGGCGAAATCACCAGTTGGACGGCCTCGGTCTCGTTGCGGGCGAGGCGCAGCTCGACGGCCTCGGCCTGGCGGGACGGCGCGGGGCGGGTCCGGGCGATCTTCCATCCCGACGACGCGCGCCACAGCACGACGTCGGCCGTGGAGCCGGGCACGCGCTCGCCGTAGGCGGTCTCGAAGAGGTGCGGCACGTGGAAATCGGCCCGGAACGCAAACGTGAGCCCTGGTCCGAGCGAGCCTTCGAGGATGAACGCGCCCGAGCCCGGAACCTCATACGGGATCTCCAGGGTGCTGGTTCCGGCGGGTATCTGCACTTCAGGGCTGTCCAGGACGAGCTGTCCGGCTTCCCCCGTGAGCGTCACCGAGGGCGCGGCGGAAACCGGACCGCCTGTGCCATTGTCGATTTGAAGGCGGATGGCATTGGCGCCGCCGGGCACCGCGTCGCCGAGGCTGTCGATGACAACCGTCACGTTGGGCTCGACGGCGGTTACCGCGACGAACCGGGTTTCTCCCCGCAGCGTAACGGGTGCGCCGTCCAGCGCGGCACGGTATGCGTAGGTGGCGAGGGTAAACGCACACGGGCCGGCATCGCCTTCCGCGGCC
>JAAYAQ010000480.1 GCA_012719295.1 Candidatus Hydrogenedentota bacterium
CCCGGGCGCGGGGTTCAAGTTGACAGTAGGCATAATCGCTCCTACAATATGAGGGTCAGAGTGAGATGTCCGGCGAGGACATCAGGAGCGGTGCATGAAAGAATCCCTAATCGAATTGGTCGATGTTATCCTAAAGCGCATCCAGGAACAGCCGGAACGGGCCAGGTCAGAGTCGGGTCTTCGTAAGTGGCTTGTCGGACAAGGATATAAGAAGCGCGATATCGATGCGGCGATGAAGCTCGTGGGGGCGCGGATTGTCCCCTACAACGTCATTCACCAGTCGCAACGGGCGCCGGTGCGCGCGCTGGCCGAGATCGAGTTTCACAAAATGACGCCCGAGGCCCGCGACGCCCTCAGCCGTCTCGAGTTCTACAGCCTGATTTCTCCGCAGGAACGCGAGACCATCCTGGAGAATGTGGTGCAATTCGACGGCCGGGTCGGTTTGGACGAACTGGACTATCTGTTGTCCTGGATCGTGTGCGGCAACCGCGATTTCGAGTCCCAACAGACGATTTACAGCGTCATGGAAGGCCAGGCGGATACCTTCCATTGACGCGTGGGCGATAGGATGTGCGTGACGCCCTTCCCGGCGCCGGGAAGTGGCGTTGTTCTTTGATCGGGAGTCGTATATGCCAAAGTATCTGGTCGTTGTCGAGTCTCCTGCTAAAGCCAGGACCATCAACAAGTTTCTGGGGCCGAGCTATGTGGTGAAAGCCAGCTACGGTCACGTTCGCGATCTTCCCAAGAACAGCCTGGGCGTGGACATCGAGAAGAATTTCGAACCCAAGTACGTTCAGCTCAAGGACTCGCGCAAGGCAGTCAAGGAATTGCAGGAGGCCGCGAAGAAGTGCGACCGCATCCTGCTGGCAACCGACCCGGACCGCGAAGGCGAGGCCATTGGCTGGCACGTGGCCGAACTGCTCAAACAGACCGAGAAGCCCGCCGACCGGGTCGTGTTTAATGAGATCACCAAGCGCAGCGTCCGCGAAGCTGCCCGCAGCCCGCGGCCCATTGACGAGCACCTGGTGGACGCGCAACAGGCGCGGCGCATTCTCGACCGTCTCGTGGGATACAAAATCAGCCCGCTGCTTCAATTCGGCATGCAGCGCGGCCTGAGCGCGGGACGGGTCCAGTCGGTGGCGGTCCGCATTGTCTGTGAGCGCGAGGAAGCGATCCGCAACTTCGTGTCGCGCGAATACTGGACCCTCGATGCGGCGTTTCTGACGCCCCGCGAGGAAGGGTTCACGGCCCGGCTGAGCCGGATTCGCGGCGAAAAGGCCGAGCTCGAGAACGAAGCGGGCGTGCAGGCCGTGTTGAACGCGCTCGACGGCGCCGAATTCCGTGTCGCGAGCGTCGAACGAAAAGAAGTGAAGCGCCGCCCGTACCCGCCCTTCATCACCAGCTCGCTCCAGCAGGAGGCGTCGCGCAAACTCGGATTCGCCCCCCGCAAGACCATGGTCCTGGCCCAGCAACTCTACGAAGGCATTGCCATCGGCGAGGAAGGGCGCGTGGGTTTGATCACCTACATGCGTACCGATTCGACCCGCCTTGCGATGGAGGCCATCCAGGATGTCCGGCAGTATATCGGGGCGCATTTCGAGCCGGCCATGTTGCCCGGCCAGCCCAACTTCTACCGCAACAAGAAGGGCGCCCAGGACGCGCACGAGGCCATCCGGCCGACGCTCACCGGCCACACGCCCGAGGCCATGGCCCGTTTCCTGGACGCCGACCAGCTCAAACTCTACACCCTGATCTGGAAACGCTTTGTCGCCTGCCAGATGACGCCGGCCGTCTTCGACCAGACCGCGATCGATGTCGAGGCGCGGCAACACGTGTTCCGCGCCACGGGGTCGGTGCTGAAGTTCAAGGGGTTCCTGGCAATGTACGAGGAAACCCTGGAAGATCCCACCGACGAAGAACAGGCCGGCGGCCTCCTGCCCGACGTGCGGGAGGGCGAGGACGCGCGCCTGCAGGAATTCAAACCGGAACAGCATTTCACCCAGCCGCCTCCGCGCTTCACGGAGGCGTCGCTCATCCGCACCCTCGAAGAAAACGGCATCGGCCGGCCCAGTACCTACGCGCAGATCATGAACACCATCGTGGAGCGCGGGTACGTGGTGCGCGAAAAGCGGCGGCTCGCGCCCACGCCGCTCGGGGAAGACGTCAACCGGATGCTCGTGGCCAATTTCCCGGATATCCTCGACATCAACTTCACCGCCGAACTCGAGAACGAGCTCGACGAAGTGGAAGAGGGGGAGCGCGAATGGCATGACCTGCTGCGCAGTTTCTACGGGCAGTTTGAAAAAGACCTGCACGCGGCGCAACACAAAATTGTGACCGAAACCGTCGGCGACGCAGCAAAGTGCCCCGTGTGCGGCGGCGAACTCGAATTCCTGACCGGACGGTTCGGCCCGTATCTCCGCTGTGCCAGGCATCCCGACTGCGAAGGCCGCGTCAACGTGGCCCGCAAGAAAGTCGAAGAGCCTTCGGATGTCGTTTGTCCCGAATGCGGCGCCCCCATGGTGTACCGAAGAAGCCGGTTCGGGAAGTTTCTGGGCTGTTCGCGCTATCCCGAATGCAAGCACACGCTGAAGAAGGACGGTAAGGAAAAGAAACAGGCGGAACCGGTCGGCCTGAAATGCCCGCAACGCGGCTGCGAAGGCGAGCTGGTGTGGCGGGCGGGCCGCGGGAAACGCTTCATCGGGTGTTCGCGCTATCCCAAGTGCCGGTTCAATGCATTCGGCGATCAGGATACGGAGACACCCTGTCGCGCGTGCGGGCATCCCTGGACCCTGCTGTCGAAGCGGGGCAAGCAGGCGACCCGCAAGTGCGTGAATTGCGGCGATGAACACAAAGAGACCGCTCCCGGCGCCGATGCGGGCGAACCGCACGTGACGGAGCAATCCGAGGTCTAGTCCGGTTTGCCGGAGGGGACAGGCGGAATGACGGATCCGGAGATCCAGCGCTTTTCGGATTACCTCGCGGCCGAACGGGGATTCTCGGACCATACTTCGCGCGCCTATCTCCAGGATATTGCCCAATTCTGCGGCTATCTCGAACGCGGTCCCGCCGCGTTGGTTTCCGGGGAACACGAGGAAGTGCCCGAGCCCCGCTTCGACGTCTTGCGGCGCGCCAGCCGTAACGACATCCGCGCGTTCCTGGGCCACCTCCGCACATTGGGCGCATCCCCCCGCACCGCCGCCAGGAAGCTGTCCGCCATCCGGGCCGTCTACAAATTCTATGTCCGCGCCGGCATCATGGAAGAGAATCCCGCGCAGGCGGTTCGCTCGCCAAAGCTCCCCCGCGACCTGCCCGGCGTGCTCAGCATCCCGGAAGTCACCGCGTTGATGGAAGCGCCCGACACCACAACCCCCCTGGGCAAGCGCGACCGCGCCATCCTCGAAACGCTCTACTCGAGCGGCGTGCGCTGCGCGGAACTGGCGGGTCTGACCCTGGATGCCATCGACCTCATCGGCGGCACCATGGTGGTGATGGGCAAACGGAAGAAGGAACGGATCGCCCACCTGGGGAATTGGGCGCTCGACGCGGTGCAGGCCTACCTCGCCGTCCGGGCCACGCTGGGCCATCCCGGCCACCGCCGCCTCTTCGTCAATGCGCGCGGGGGCCCGCTCACGACGCGGAGCGTCCAGCGCGTGGTCGAGAAGTACGTGCGGGCCGTGTTGCCGGGCCGGCGCGACGTGTCGCCGCACACCTTGCGCCACACCTTCGCTACGCATATGCTGAACGGCGGGGCCGACCTGCGTGTGGTGCAGGAGATGCTGGGCCACGAAAGCCTGTCAACTACGCAGATCTACACCCACGTGAGCATCGACCGCCTGAAGGAAGTGTATCGGCAGGCGCATCCGCACGCGTGAAGGAAGCGCATCCGCTACGGGAGGACACAATGGACACGTTTCATGCAACCACGGTATGTGCTGTCCGCAAGGGCGATACCGTTGCCCTCGGCGCCGACGGGCAGGTGACCCTCGGCAATACGATCATGAAATCGACCGCCAGCAAGATCCGGCGCCTGGCCGACGGGCGCGTCCTGGCCGGTTTTGCGGGGTCGGTGTCCGACGCCATTTCCCTGTTCGAACGGTTCGAGGGGAAGCTCAGCCAATTCAGCAGCAACCTGTCGCGCGCCGCCGTGGAACTCGGCAAGGAGTGGCGCACCGACAAATACCTCCGCAATCTGGACGCCCTCCTCGCCGTGTGCGACAAGGAACAGTCCCTCCTGATTGCCGGCAGCGGCGAAGTCATCGAGCCCGACGACGGCATCATCGCCATCGGGTCGGGAGGCCCCTTCGCGCTGGCGGCCGCCCGCGCCCTCATGCATCACACGCCCATGACGGCCGAGGAGATCGTGCGGGAATCCCTCCTCATCGCCGCGGGCATCTGCATCTATACCAACGACCACATCCGCGTCGAGACGCTCTGAGGGGCCGCCCGCTTGCTTTTCCCTGCCAATTCTCCTACAGTACTTCTCAGGGATGGGAATTTCTGACATAAGCATGTAACCATCCTGCCGCCTCCGCTGGGAGCCTACACAAACCGCGGGCTCGCAGTGCCTATGCCGGAGAAACAGACATTGGCCGACATGAACGAAGCCGGTACGTGCGGCGTCCTGATCATCCCGGGCGCTCCCGGGAGTATTGCATGGCCGAAAACAACCAAGGGTGACTGGGCAAGGGAATGAAGTGAGAAGTGAGAAGTGAGAAAGGAAATGCGAAGAAATGAGCGGGCCGCCGCAGGAAATCGGGGCGCGATCTTTTGCGTTTGCGGTGCGCGTGGTGAAACTTTGTCGCGCGCTGGAGAAAAAGCCGGGCTCCTCGCGTACGCTGGCGAACCAATTGCTGCGCTCCGGCACCTCCGTTGGCGCGAACCTGGAAGAATCCAAGGGGGGCCAGAGCCGCGCGGACTTTTTAGCCAAGGTATACATCGCACTGAAGGAAGCGCGCGAAACGCACTATTGGCTGCGCCTTCTGATCGCTTCCGAAATCGTTGCCGAAAGCCAACTGCAACCGCTGCTGGACGAATGCGACGAGATCACGGCCATCCTCACGACAATTGTGAAGAAGGTAAGAATGAGAAATGAGAATTCAGAAGTGAGAAAAGAAAATCGAGACAGTCGGACATAGAGGCGGGAACGTTCGCAATGTTCCTCACTTCTCACTTCTCACTTCTCACTTCTCACTTCCCACTTCCCACTTCCCACTTCCCACTTCCCACTTCCCACTTCCCACTTCTGAAATGTCCGTATTCTTTCTCACTTCCCACTTCATACTTCTCACTTCTCAATTCATCAGCCATGACTAAGAACACGCAAACCACCCTCGTTTCGCCAGCCGCCGGTCATGGGCTCCTTGACCCTGTTTCGGGGGTTTTGCTAGGGTTCCAACTTTACGAAGGCCGACACGTCTGGGGGATTGTTGTGAACCGATATGCCCGAGCGCTCG
>JAAYAQ010000481.1 GCA_012719295.1 Candidatus Hydrogenedentota bacterium
AATGTTCGTCGGCAAAGGGGAGGGCGCCGGCGGTCGCCTGGAGCCGTCTGGGGAGCTTGTCGCGCAGGAACCGCAACCGGTTGATGTTGATATCCAGCCCGAACATCTCAGGACGGGTGGTGATGATGCGGCTGGAGCCGCACCCCACGTCGAGAATGCGCCCCGGTCCGTCGGTGAAGCGCCGGATGATCTGGAACCGCTTTCGCTGCCAGTAGCGTTGCAGCCAGATGCGGCTGTCGTAGGCCCGGTAGTCGTAGTCCGGGAAATCGATGCTGTTGCGCAGGGCATGCATCCGTTTCAGGGTGCGCAGCGAACTGCGAACCAGCCGCAACGCCGTGCCGGGTTCCTGGCGATACCGGGTCGATTCATAGTGAAACGGCAGTTCCTCGACGCTGCCGCCCTTGGACATGAACCGCAACAGGACTTCCATGAGGACGTCGTAGTCGTCGCCTTGGATGGGCACCCGGCGGAGCATGCTGGTGCGGTACATGCGGCGGCCGGAGGACAGGTCATGCACGGGAAGCGACAGGGCCATCCGGTACAGCCGGTTCAAGGTTCTGCTGATGACGCTGCGCAGCCCGGGCATGCTGTAGGCGCCGCCCCTGACGTAGCGCGACGCGATGACCAGGTCCGCCTGGTTCCGCCGGTGGCAGAAGCCAAACACCAGGGAGGCGTCCGGGGGACTGGGATTTTCGAGCGTGATGAGCCAGTCGCCTCGTGCCTCGCGAACCGCCGCCCGCAGGGCATCGCCGCAGGTGGGGCGTTCGAGAGGCGCCTCGCGGAGGGGGAACCCGCCCGCCTGGTCCGGCAATCCCGCCTCGCCCCCGGCGAGCAGGACCAGGAACTCGGCGCGGACGCGGCATTCGCGGAGGCGGGGCGCGATGTGTTCCAGCGCCGCCACCGTTTCTTCCGGCGAAGAACCGCTGCAGGCGATGGTCACGTCAATCGTGCTCATTTGACCTCGATGAACATCCCAATGAAATCCGATGGCTGTTTGCCGGGATACTCGCGCCGGTTGAATACGCGGACCAGATCGTCGTAATCCCTCTGGTTGCCGCAATCCTGCCGGTACAGCGTGAAGAGGGGTTTCGTGGCGACCACGCCGTCACGGTGACGGGGACAGCCCACGTCGGCGTGCAGGGTGAACCCTTTGAACTTCCCGTCCCGCGTCTCCTGCAATTTGAACGGGTACAGCCGGCACAGCATCGGCCGGTGCTCGTAGATCGCGCAGAAGCGGGTCTTCTTATCGAGGAAGTAGCAACCGTGCGGTCCCCGTTTGAGCGCCATAAGGTAGCGATTGCCGCCGCATTCGAGCCACGTAGGATCGGAGTCGTCGACCTCGCAGATCTCGTCCGGGCCCAGGAATTCCAGAAAGTCGTACGGGGATTCGCCCGTGTTCTTCACAATCCGGATCACGTCCCACGGCGTAGGCAGACAGACTACATCCGTGCAGCAGTGACCGCAGCTGTGGCATCTGAATCGAACTGTATCTCGTCCCATGCGGGCATAAGATACGGACTCGCGGGGGCAAAGGCAAATGGACGACCGGCGCACGACCGGGGACCCCGCCTGAGAACGCACCTGCGGGAAACCGGCGCCCCGGGCGATCTCCTCGCACGCCCGGGAAAACGGTCGTCGAGCAGGTCATAGCAGAGCCGGGGGGGCGCGTCCTGAATCCCGGCCGTGCGCACCTCGACCATGTGATCGACCACGATCATGCCGCCGGTGCAGGGAGGAAAAGGGGAACGCCTCCTCCTGGGGGCGGAGGAGGCGTTTTTGCGGGTGGTGTGCGGGTTAATGCACCGTATCGAGGAAATGGGTCATGCCGGCGGTCACGGGGGCCTTCGCGCCATAGGGCACGAACTCGACGTGCCCGTCCTTGAACAGGACATTGGCGCCATAGGCGTAGCCGTCGCTCTCCGGCGCGGCCACACGGTCGCCAAGCACCCAGATGGCGGCTTCGGCTTTTGCAGCGGGCTCAACGCTGTTGATATCGGTAACGCCAAACCGTTCGACGCCTTCGCGCAACCGGCGGATCAGGACGCCGCCATTGGTGCCCAGACCGCCGGGAACCGGGATATCCAGGCCGGCGCGGGCAGGGTCTTCCGTTCGCCTGACCTCATCGAGAACCGGCCCGACACCCAGCACCAACTGGGCGGGCGCCGACAGGTCCGCCGGGCCGCCGAGCATTTCGAGGGACTCCTGAGGGTCTTGGGCCGAGATGCCGTCCACGGCCCAACCCAGGTACAT
>JAAYAQ010000482.1 GCA_012719295.1 Candidatus Hydrogenedentota bacterium
ACCACCCGCATGTCAATCGGGTAATCCGTGCATCGCCGCCCGGAGCGCATCTGCGGCCTCAGGCATGTGCGGCGATAAGCGCCGGGATGGATGTCACGTGTCTGTGAAACGGAACGCCAGCGCGCGCGGCCTGCGCTCCGGCCTCCCCCACCGGTTCCATCGGGCCTGAATCAGGCCGCGGCGTCCTCTCCGCCCTTCTGGCGGTCGCGCCGAACCGCCCAGACCGTCCCGCTGATGAAGTAGGCAAGGGTGGGCCAGATGATCAGGTTCTTCATCGTCGCGATGCTCGCTTCGAAACCGCTCGCGCCCCGGGTGTACACCCACACCGGCAGGGCCAGGCATGCCGCCAGCGACAGCAAGGCCACGACGCGAGCCACCCACAAGACCACGTCCGTCTGCTCCGGCATCGCTTTCGCGGTCTTCGGCTGGCTGACGCGCTTCGCGCTCGTTTCGAGCATTTCGGCTGTTTTGATGCCGTCGTCTTCGGGCAACAGTTCGCGCGCTCCAAAAAGCGCCGCGAGAATCGTATACAGAATCGCCGTCAGGAACCAGATGGGGAGAAAGAGGAAAAACAGATGCAGGGTGCCGGACCGCTCGAGCCAGAGGGCCGCCGCAATCGCCACGCCCCAGCTGATGAGCGCCGGCCAGCTCACGAAGAGCCGCTTGCGCGACACCCAGTACCGCGTGAACCCGATCCGCGGGAAAATCCAGTGTTCCACAAACACAATCGCGCCGACCGGCACCAGCAGCAGGCCATACAGCCCGACGAAATTCAGCAGTTTCGTGAACACGAACGGGAAACAGGCGATGATGGTGGTCGCGGCGCCTGTCAGGAGGGTAACCAGCCAGCGCGGCCATCCCGGCGTCACGCCCTGGAACGCCAGGCCGGCCCGGTAGATCGTCGGGTTCGACGTCGTCCAGCCCGCAATGATGACGGTCAGGATGCCCGTGACGCCCAGAGCCTGCCACGCGACCTCGCCCGCGTCGAGCTCGGCCATGCTGACCTGCATCAGGCGCGCCGTGGCCGCGCCCATCACCCCGGCAAAAATCCACGCCAGGTAGTGCCCGAAAAACATGCCGAAGGCCGAATAGGCCCCATACGACCAGTGCCGGGCGTAACGGAACAGGGCCATATCCGACAGGCCGCCGTGCATGGCGAGGTTGCAGATCCACGCAAACGCCGTGATTTGCCAGAACGTCAGTCCCGGCGACCCGTCAGGCGTCGATCCCGTCCAGATGAACTTGCTGGCGGCCTCCCAGAACTGGGCCCAGCTCGAAATGTTGGCGAACCCGGCCTCCATCGCCAGCACCGGCAGCGTCGCCACCGCGCCGCCCATGAACATCAGGAACATCCACGGCGAACACACCGAACCGAATTGGGCCACCCGTTTGAACCCGAGGATCGCCAGAAGCGTCACCAGGGCCCCGACCACCAGCACCACCACGACAAACCCCGCGCTCTCGGGATACCACTTGACCTGCGGCGGGATCCCGAACGGAATCCGCACCGCCGACGCCGATACCGTGATCATGCATCCCGCCAGGATGCAGAACATAATCGCGTTCAGCACGTTGTAGATGGCCGTCGCCGCCGGCCCCGCGATCTTGCGCAGGTACCAGTACAGGGTCAGCCGGGTCTGCGTCGCGATCGGCGCGCACATGAACGTCCACGTCAGCACGGCCAGCAGGTTGCCGAGCGCAAGCCCCAGAAAGACATTCATCGGGCTGGCGCCCCAACTGACAAACGACGCCCCGATGACGAACTCCGTACCCGCGACGTGCTCCCCCGCCAGCAGGCCCGCAAAATACTTGCCCGGCTGCAGCTTGTCGTCCGTTACGGGTTCGCGGTCGAATTCGTACAGCTTATCGAGACCCGATACCACTCCTGCGTGCTCTTTGCTCGACATGGCCAAACCATCTCCTTGCTCGTGTGTTCCCCGAGAAACGGCACGGTCTCTCGAGTGGGAATGCCGTCACCCCCTCAGAACAGGGCCTTCCGCTTCCCCCACCCAACATCCGGAATCAGGCGCCAGTGTACTCCTCCGGCCCCGGCATTCACAAATCGTGCGGCCGCGCTCACCCGGCTTTTCCGTGAGCCGCCTCCTGCCCGCCCGGGATCTCCTTGCGGGTGCGGGCGCTCAAAAAGGCCACGTCCTCGATATGGAAATCCGAAACCGATTCGACCGACACCTCGCGCTCGAATTCCTGGGCGATCGCGTCAAGCAGGTCCTTGTTCTCGTGGCGCAACCGGCGCGCAACATCCGGGTGCACCTGTACCAGCACCGACTTCTCCTTCGACCGGCAGAACAGGCTCTGAAGCTGGCGCAGCGCCGTAAACGTCATGGTCGTGACCGACCGCACCAGCCCGCTCCCCTCGCAATAGGGGCAGGGTTGCGACAAGGCCTTGACCAGGTTGTGTTTGACGCGTTTGCGGGTCATCTCGATCATGCCGAGTTCCGAAATCTCGGACATGGTGGTCTTCGCCCGGTCGTGTTTGAGACATTCCTGAAGCCGCTTGAGCAGTTCGCGCCGGTTGCGCTCGTACTGCATGTCGATGAAATCGATCACGATGATCCCGCCCAGGTCGCGCAGTCTGACCTGACGGGCGATTTCCTCGGCCGCCTCGAGATTGGTCTGCAGCACGGTTTCCTCGAGGTTCTTGCTGCCCGTAAACCGGCCCGTGTTCACATCGATCGCGATGAGCGCCTCGGTCTGGTCGATGCAGATGTGCCCGCCGCTCTTCAGATACACCTTCCGGTTCAGGGCCTTGTCCACCTCGGTCTCCAGGCCCATTTTCTCAAACACCGGCGTCTTGCCCCGGTACAGTTTGCAGCGCTTCTGGAGGCTCGGCGCGAAACTGTCCAGGAAATTCAGGATCCGGTTGTACTCGACCTCGCTGTCAATGGTCAGGCGGCTCACGTCATTCGTAAACGAGTCGCGGATGATCCGCAGAATCGGCCCCATGTCTTCGTGAAGCAGCGCCGGACCCTTCACCGGCTCCATCTTTGTGCAGACCTTCTTCCACAGCCGCGCCAGATATTGCACGTCCGGCTGGAAATCGGCCTTGCTTTTGCCCTCGGCGGCGGTCCGCATGATCACCCCGAGCCCCTGGGGACGGACATTGTGCAGGATGCGCTTGAGCCGGTCCCGCTCCCGCTCGCTCTCGATCTTGCGGGAGACGCCGAGGTGATTCACGGTGGGCATCAGCACGCAATACCGGCCGGGCAGCGTGATGTAATTCGTGAGCCGCATCCCCTTGGTGCCCAGGCTGTCCTTGCTCACCTGCACCATGATGTACTGGTTTTTCTTGATGATGGTCTCGATCGCCGGCGCCTTGCGCCGCTGCGACTTCTTGCGGGGTTTCGCGGTTCCCTCATCGAACTCGAAATCGCCGGTGCCTTCAACGCCGGCGATGTCGGATACGTACAGAAAACCGTTCTTCTCGAAACCGATGTCGATGAACGCGGCCTGGATGCCGGGAACGATGGAATCCACCCGGCCCTTGTAGATGTTGCCCACGAGGCTGCGGTTTTCATGGCGCTCGACCGTGAGCTCGACCAGCCGTTTCTCTTCCAGGAGGGCGATTCGGGTCTCGAGGGGGGCTACATTAATGACAAACTCCTTCATTCTATCTCCGCGTTGTAGGCGGCGTGTGCCGCCTGTCAGGCGCGCGCGGGGGGAGCGCCGGAAAACAGCATACCGCTTCGCTCCGTCTCCAGGAGCAGGGCGTCGTCCCACGGGATGCCAAAGACCGACGCGATCACCTCCTCGGGTTTGGGGGTGCCGTCCGCGCGAACCTCAATGTCCATAGTTACTTCTCCGGGGCCCACCTCGAGTCTCGCGACGCTGCGCCGCAAGTCCAGGGCGCGTTCCTGCCCCTTCCGGATCCGAACCACCGGCCACGAGCCGGCCCGGCGAAAGCGCTCCGCCTGTTCCGGCGTGAATTCGCCGGCCACCCGGTAGCGGAGGAGTCTCACCGTCGCCTTCAGGCTTCTGGCGCCGGGCGGCAAACGCCGCGCCGACATCGCCCCGATGCCCTCGGGCAACTCCGCCGATAACCGGCGCAGGAACTCCGCGCCGGTGATCGGATCCGTCAATTCAAAATCCATATATTCGCATTGACTCGTATGCGCAGGCGCCAGATGCGGCCCGGATTCGACCCGCGGCACGCCCCGCCCACTGCGCGCCACCGGCAGGCCGGCCCGCTCGACCGCCCCGCGAACGACGTCAACGAATTCCCGGAATAGCCTCCCGCGGAGGGCCCGTCCTCGCGTCAACCGGACACGCAACACGCTCATCCAGGCTCCTCTCCGCGCTCCATACCAGGCTACTTTTCCGCAAACATCCCTTTCCTGACGTTTACACTGAGCATAGTGCCGACACACATCATCGTGGTCAAGTAAAAGGAGCCCCCGTAGCTCAGGAACGGCAACGGCAGCCCCGTAATCGGCATCAAATGGATCGTGATCGCCACGTTCACAAACACATGAAACGCCAGGATCGCCACGCAGCCCGCCGCGAGCAGGTTACCGGCGGGTTCCCGGCATTCCTCCGACAGCACGAGGCCCCGTATCAGGAACCCCGCGAACAGCGCAAGCAGAATGACCCCGCCCACAAACCCGCGCTCCTCCGCCAGAAGCGAAAAAATGAAATCGGTGCGGTATTCAGGCAGGAAACGCAGGTGGGTCTGCGTGCCCTGGCCCACGCCCTTCCCCCACATCTCCCCGCTGCCCACGGCGATCTTGGTCTGGATGATCTGGTAGCCCTCGTTATCCGGGGCCTTGGTCGGATCGACGAAGGTCTTCACCCGGTCGCGCTGGTAGGGTTCAAGCTGCATCCATGCCAACGGCACCAGCGACGCCCCCAGCAGGATAATCGCCGCGAGATGCCGCTTCCGGCAACCCGCGACAAACACCATGACGAAGACCACCGGCACGTACGTGATCGCCGTGCCCATGTCCGATTGCGCCGCGATGAGTGCGCTCGGGACCCCCGCGATCGCAAACGCCAGAAAGAGGTAATGAAACTTCCGGATCCGCGGCCCAATCCGCGACAGATACCACGCCAGCATGAAGATGGTGGCGAGTTTCGTGAACTCCGACGGCTGGAGCCCGAACGTCCCGACCCGGAACCAGCTGCGGCCGCCCTTCACCGTCAGCCCCACCATCAACACGGCCAGCAGCGCCAGGATCGCCGCGGCATAGATCAGCGGCGCCAGCGCCACCAGAAACCGGTAATCGATGCAGACGATGATCAGCGCGACCACGGTTCCGATGCCCAGAAACAGCGCCTGGCGGGCGAAATGCGGGGTCGATTCGGCCCCTTCATACCCGTAACTGGCGCTGTACATGTTCGACAGGCCCATGTACGCCAGCGCCCCCACCAGAACCACCAGGATCCAGTCCAGGTGCCGCAGATTGCGCCAGTTGACAATACGGATGTGCGAATCCATCAGGTTCAGATCGCGCGCAATCTGGGTCATGGGCCGTCCTCCGCGGCTTTCGCCAGGCGCAGGTCCGCGGGCAGGTGCGAGTAAAAATACTCGATGACCTGTTTCGTCAGCGGCGCCGCGGCGCTGCTGCCGTGAAGACCATGCTCGATAAACACGCAAAGGGCGATGGGCGGGTCTTCGTCCGGCACCGCCGCCACAAACCACGCGTGGTCGCGTTGCTCATACGGGATGTCCATCTCATTGTCGTAATGCTTGAAGCGCACCACCTGCGCCGTACCGGTTTTTCCCAGCACGACGATGTCTGGAACGCGTGCCTCGATCCCCGTGCCTGCGCTCGGCCGCTCGGTTTTTTCCACGCATTTGCGCAGCCCCCGGGTCACGATCTCGAGCGTCTGGTCGCTGATGGGCAGCGGGGTCAGGTCCGGACCGAGCGACTTGTTCAGGTAGGGGCGGACCCGGTTGCCGCCGTTCACCACCGCCGCCATCATCACGGCCGCCTGCAGCGGCGTCACCGTCACCTGGCCCTGTCCAATCGAAACGTTCACCGTCTCGCCCGGATACCACTTCCGCTCCGACGGGTCGGCGGCGCCGGCAAACTCCGCCTTCTTCCACTCCGTGGACGGCACGAGGCCCTTCTCCTCCGAGCCCGGGGGCACATCCAGCCCGGTCACGATGCCCAGCCCCAGCATCTCCGCCCACTTGTTGATATTGTCGATGCCCAGCTTGATCCCCACGTTATAGAAATACTCGTCGCAGGAATACGCCAGCGCGTCGACGACATCCGGATGCCCGTGCCCGCCGTACTTGTACCGCCAGCATTTCCACGGACGGCCGACGCCCGGCAGATAAAAGTACCCGTCGCAGCCAAACGAGCTGTGCTCGCTGATCACCCCTTCCTCGAGTCCGCCGATGGCCATCGCCACCTTGAAAATCGAGCCGGGAGCGAAATGCTCCTGGAACGCCCGGTTGCGCATCGGGCTTGGCCGCGCCTCCAGCAGCGCCTTCCGCTCGTGCCCATAGCCGGTGCGCACGAATACACCCGGATCGTAGCGCGGCGTGCTCGCAATGGCCAGCACCTCGCCAGTGTCGGCCGCCAGCACCACGATGGCGCCGCGTTCCGTCCCGAGCAGCTCCTCACACTTCGCCTGCAGCCCGATGTCGATCGTCAGCGTCAGCGATTTCCCCGGAACCGGATCCCGGCTGAACTCGAGCTCCTGGTGCAGGCGACGGCCAACGCTGTCCGTCTGAACGATCGGCCGGCCCAGTTCATCCGTGCGCAACTGGGGTTCGCTCTGGTTGTAAATCACGACGCAAAGCTGGCCGTCCCGCCCGCGGAGAATGGGATCGTACATCTGTTCGACGCCCATCCGGCCGATCAGGTCGCCCATCTTGAACGCCTGTCCCCGCGCCTCGATCTCCTCCTGGTTAATCTCGCCGATGTATCCCAGAACCTGCCCGGCCACCTCGCCGTAGTGATACCGGCGCAGCGGCCGCACCGTCGTATACACCCCCGGGAGCTCGAACGAATACTCCTCGACCCGCGCCAGCTCCGTCTTCGAGACATTCTGTTTGACCGGCAGCTGCGTGAACGGTTTCTTCCGGTATTGGTCGATCCTCGCCAGCAGATCGCCGGCGTTGATCGCGAGCAGCTGGGCCAGGCGGCGCGCCACCCGTTCCCGGTCCGCTTCCCGGCAGTCGGCCGGCACGAACATGATGTCGCAGGCCGGTTGCGTGTCCGCCAGCACCACGTCTTCCGTGCGGCCGTAGATGATCCCGCGCGGCGCTTCCAGCCGTTCGAAATGGAGGCGGTTCTCGTTCGAGGCCTCCGCGTACTTGTCGCCGTGAATAATCTGGAGATCCCACAGGCGGAACGCGAGGATGGAATACAGCGCGAGCAGGCCGATCATCAGCGCCCGAAGGCGTTGGGGCGAGCCTTCGTACCGTTTCGGCTTGTCTCGTTCCACGAGCATCGTGCGTTTCCTACGTTTGCGGCGCGAAATACCGATGGAACAAACGGTCCATCAGAAAGAATACCACGGGCGTCAGCAGCGCCGTATACAGCGTGGCCGGCACGACAATGCGCTTCAAATCCGAAAACACCATCCACTGCGCATTCTGCACCGACGCGATACCCGAATACAGGATACCGTCCACCGCCCCCGCAATACACACCAGCCCCACCTTCACGGCCGGATGCTGCGTGATCAGCCGCACCGCGATCCGGCCCGTCAGAAAACCCACCACCACATAACACAGGATGTGATGGCCTATCACGCTGTCGCTGCCCACATCCTGAAACAGCCCGCCCAGCACCCCCGTGAACATGGCCCGTTCCTCGCCTTCCGTGATGGCGAAATAAATGACCAGCAGCAGCACCAGGTTCGGGGACACCCCCATCACCCGGAAATTCTCCTCCGCCAGCCACGTCGTCTGGATCAACGCCGTCGCGATGATCACCACGGCCCATATGATGTTTTTGCGTACCATCTTACGGCGCGTACCGCTCCTGGGGCGAACGCTCGTCCGGCATCGGATACGCCCGGGACACCGCGCCCTGCGGCCGCGGCTGCCCACGCATCTCCTCCGCCGGTACCAGCGCCTGCGTGATCACAAACACTTCGTCAAGGCTCGCCAGATTGGCGTCGGGCTGCACCCGCGCCTTCTTCTGCAGCGTCTTCCCGGCCTCCACCCCGGTCACCGTGCCGATCGGACGCCCCGCCGGATACACGCCCGTTCCCATGGTCACCACCCGGTCGCCGTTGCCTATCTGGTCCTTCATATCAATATATTCCATCTCGCAGACCGCTTCGGCAACCTGCCCCGTGCCCCGCACAATCCCCCGGACGCGGTTCCGCTCGATCAGCGCCCCGATCTTGCAGTCGGGATTGTGAAGCGTCAACACCGTCGCGTTGAATGGGCTGACTTCCGAGACCACCCCGACCACCGCCCCGTCCGGCGCGAGCACGCACATCGCGGGCGCCACCCCGTGCGTGCGGCCCTGGTCGATCGTGAACGCCCCCAGGGAGCGCGAGATGATCTCCGCCGGCAGCAGCGTGACCATCGTCTCGCTGCGCTCAAACTCCAGCATCAACCGGAGCCGCTCCTGCTCCGCCTTCAGTTCCTTGTACTCTGAAAGACGCTGCGTTACCTCGGCGAATTCGGTCTGAAGACGCTGCGATTCCCGGTAGTGGCGGTGGTAGTCCAGCACGAAGCCCGCGGCATAGTCGTAGGATTCTTCGGCAGCGTCCAGGGCCAGCCAGAACGGATGCGACGCCACCGAGACCACGCTCCGGATGGCCCCGCTCACCAGCGACCCCCGTTTTCCGACCGCCAGCGAGATCAGGCACAGCACCACCAGCACAGCAAGAATGAGGATAGGACGGTGTTCGCGTATGCGTCGCTTCAAGCTCAAGCGTCGTCATCCAAACCGTTCGTTGCGGAAGCCGGGCCAGCAGCGTTGTGGGCGGTCAAGCCGATGGCTCAGACCTCCTCGTCCTGGAAACTCTTCAACCCTTCGAGGTACTTGCCCGTCCCCAGCACCACGGCCGTCAGGGGATCTTCCGCAACGCTCACGTGCAGGCCCGTCTCCTTCGAAAGCAACTGATCCAATCCGCGCAACAGCGCGCCCCCGCCCGCCAGCACCACGCCGCGATCCACAATATCCGCGGACAGTTCCGGCGGGGTGCGTTCCAGCGTCACGCGCACGGCATCGACAATCGCCCCGACCGGCTCGCGCAAGGCGTCCCGGATCTCTTCCGAGGTGATGGTCAGTATCTTGGGCAGGCCCATCACCTGGTCGCGGCCCTTCACCTGCATCTCGAGCTCGTTCTTCAGCGGATACGCCGAGCCGATGGTAATCTTGATCTCTTCCGCCGTCCGTTCGCCGACCATCATGTTGTACGTGCGCTTCAAATGCTGGATGATCGCCTGATCCATCTCGTCGCCCGCCACGCGGACCGACTTGCAGAATACAATGCCGCCGAGCGCGATCACCGCCACTTCGGTAGTGCCGCCGCCGATGTCGACGATCATGCACCCCTGGGGTTCCTGCACCGGAAGGCCCGCGCCGATCGCCGCCGCCATGGGCTCCTCGATCGTAAATACCTTCTTCGCGCCTGCCTGCGCCGCGCTCTCGGTTACGGCGCGTTTTTCGACCGCCGTAATGCCCGACGGCACGCAGACCGCCACGCGCGGCCACGCCAGACGGCGCCGGTTGTGCACCTTCTGAATGAAATACCGGAGCATCGCCTCCGTAATCTCAAAATCCGCGATGACCCCGTCTTTCATCGGGCGAATGGCCACAATATTGCCCGGGGTGCGGCCGATCATGTTCTTGCCTTCATTTCCGACCGCCCGCACACGCCCCGTATCTTTGTTGACGGCCACCACGGAAGGCTCGCTCAGAACAATCCCCTGGCCCTTCACGTAAACCAGGGTATTCGCTGTGCCGAGGTCGATGCCCATGTCGTGAGAAAACAACCCCGGAAGAAAGTTCAGGAATCCAAACACAGTATCACCCTTTTTTTACACTGGGATTCACCCCCGAGGACCGCCGTAAACCCTCATATTATAAGACCTTGTGTGGGATGCAGTCTCCCCGGGCAGCCTATGATAGCAGAACCGCCCGCCAAATCAAAGAGAATTCACAGCCTGCCCGCCCGCCCCGGTGGCGGGGACCCCGCTTTGTCTTGCCCCCGGCCCCTTCGGTATAGTGCCTCGAAACGGGAACGCACCGGGCAGACGCGGGTATTTCTGCCCCGCTTCCCTATCGTCCACGCGGCGCCGCCGGACGCGCGACGCCCACACCGCATGAATGTGCGTTTGCGCCGCACGGTTCCGCGGCCGCATTCCGCACAGGGGAGAAGGCCATGAATGTCATCGGAATCGCGTTACTCGTGCTGGCTGCGGCCGAAACCACACAAGCCCCCCCGGGGGAACGCAACAGCCTGGTCTACGACTATTTCCAGCACGCCGCCGACGCCACCCCCCCCGCGCTCGCCTGGAACGCCACCTCCCCGGCCGAACACGACGCCTGGCGGCGCGCGTTCGAACCCAAGTTCCTCGAACTGCTCGGCCGAAATCCCGAATCCGTTCCGCTCGACGTCGACTGGACGGCCGAGAAGATGGAAACCGAACGCTACACGCGCCAGAAGATCTACGTGCGCTCCGAAGCGGACTACTGGGTGCCGGTCTACTACTACCTCCCCAGGAACATCACCGCCAAATGCCCCGCCATGGTATGTCTCCATGGCCATTCCGGCATTCTGCCGTACATCGGCGAGGGCACGGAGAAGGAACGCGCGAAAAGCCAGGAACACGAGCTCGACTACGCCGTCACATTTGCCGAATCCGGCTGTGTCGTCGCCGCGATCGTCCAGCGCGGATGGAACGAGACGCGCCACGAAACGCCCCACAGTTGCCACCGCGTCACCATGGACGCTTTCCTGCTCGGCATGACGCCCGTCGGGCTCCGGACCTGGGACGCCATGCGCGTCGTTGATTTCCTGCAGACGCAGGACGCCGTTGATCCCGGGCGCATCGGTGCGGCGGGCCTGTCCGGCGGCGGCACGACCACCCTCTTTCTGGCCGCGCGCGACGAGCGCATCCGGCTGGCCATGGTGGCGGGATACTACTGCACCTTCCGCGACTCCATCTTCACCATCCACCACTGCATCTGCAATTGCGTCCCCGGCATGATGCAGTGGGGCGAAATGAGCGACGTGGCCGCCCTGATCGCCCCGCGGCCCCTGCTCATCATCAGCGGCGACCAGGACGAGATCTTCCCCATCGACGCGACCCGGCGCGCCTATGCCGCGCTCGAAAAGACGTACGCGGTTCTGGACGCCGCCGGCAATCTGGAGAGCGATTTCTTCGAGGGCGTGCACCAGTGGAGCAACCGGAAGAGCCTCGGCTTCCTGAAAACGCACTTCGGAACGCCCTGAGCCTCAGGCGTCCTCGCCGGTTTCCGCTTCAGGGCCGTACCATTGCGCAATGGCCGCCGCGATCTCCGATTCGCGGGTGATGATCGGTTGCACCCGCCGTCCCGAGGCCTGCTCGACGGCCTCGATCGCGATAATGTCCAGCGGATTCGCCATCGCGAGCGCGAGGGTGTCTTTCGTCGCGCGCACGGGGATACACGCATGTTGCGCCGCGAGGCGTCCGGAAATCAGCGCCACCGCCCGCGGATCAAAGGCCCCCTCGCGAAGATGGATGTAGCGAAGCCGAAGCTGGCGGGCCAGCACCTGCGGGATCACATCCTCGCCCGTATAGCCTTGCTCAACCAGGATCGAACCCAGCTTGCGCTGGGGCGATTCCTCCTGCAACGCCAGCGCCGTCTCCAATTGCTCCGAAGTGATGAGGCCCGCGTCCACCAGGATCTGGCCCATACGGCGCGGCGCGCCGGTCTCGTCAAACGGCTGGATCGTGACCTTGCGCGTCCGTCGCCACGTCATGGGTTTGACGCTCTCGGAATCGCCCTTCTCCTCCGCGGCGGGCGCCGCCGCCTTCGCCTCGCGCAGTTCGGCCACTTCGCTCTTCAACTGCTCGACTTCGGCTTCCAGCGCGTCCAGGCGCCCGAACGCGTCCCGCACCGCTTCCCGGCAATCCTCCAGGAGCCGCTGGAGAATGGCGAAATTCGCGTCAATGTCCAGCTGCAGCGATTCGGTCGCGGCCTCCGCATGACTCTGAAGACGGCCCCGCGTATCGGCAAGCTGTTCGGCAAGGCGCCGTTGCGCCTCGTCGACTTCCGCCGTCCATGAGTCAATCACGGACTCGAGCCGCTGAAGGATGTCGTCTTGCTCTTCTTCCATAATCGGTGCTGTCTCACGGCAGGCACTGCCATCACCTGCCCGTTCAGGCCCTCCGGCTGACCCGGGATCTTCCCCATCTGAATTGTAGAGTGCCCCGGCCATTCCGTCAAACGGTCTGGCCCGCCCTTCCCATCCAGCCGGCAGTCGGGGGTTCCGGCAGCCCCCTCCACTCCTGCGCGGTCCACCGTCCGGACCCGTTGGCTCCGGCCCCGGTTCGGCTCGAACCGAGACCTGTTTTTCCACCGGCGGTTGTTCGTATACTACACGCGTCAGTCCCTTACGCTACATCTACACCGAAAGGAGCGGTTTCTCATGAGCATCGGCTTGTTCTATGGCAGCACCAACGGGAATACCAAACGCATCGCCGAGATGATCCAGGCGCAGTATCCCGGCGGCGTGGATCTGCACAAGGTTCACGAAGACTTCGATCCCGAAACCTTCGACCAGTACGACGCCATCATTCTTGGTTCCCCCACCTACGGCCAGGGGTCGCTGCAGGAAGACTGGGCCGATTTCATCTGGGAGATGGACGACATCGACCTTTCCGGCAAGAAAGTCGCCCTCTTCGGTCTCGGCGACCAGGGCGAGTACCCCAACAGTTTCGCGGACGCGCTGCTCGAACTCTACGACAAGGTGCACGAGCTGGGCGGCGAAGTCGTGGGCGCGTGGCCGACCGGCGGCTACACCTTCAACCAGTCCAAAGCCGTTGTCAATGGCGCCTTCGTAGGCCTCGTGCTCGATGTCGACCGCCAGGCCGAATTGACCCAGGAGCGTCTCACGCGCTGGCTGGAACAGATCAGCCAGGAATTTGCCGGATAATCGCACGCCGCACACGGCGCTCGAGCACCACGGAGGATCCGACATGATGGCGTCTCTGGTACTGCTGGCACAGGTTGCGTTGTCTGCCGCGCCCGGCGGCCTGCCGTTTGAACACACGCAGAACGTCGTCTACGGCGAGGCGCACGGCGTCGGACTCATCATGGACGTCTTCGTGCCCCGCGGCGAAAAAAACGGGGCCGCTATCATCGACGTGGTCAGCGGCGCATGGTATGCCGACCGGGGCAAACTCGCCGAACACTGGGCCGCGGGCATGTACGAATTCCATTGTGCCCGGGGCTTCACCGTCTTCGCGGTACGCCCCGGCTCCGTCTCCCACTTCACCGGCGAGGAAATGCTCGCCCACATCCGCACCGCCTTGAAATTCGTACGCGGCCGGGCGGCCGAATACGGCATCGACCCCCAGCGCATCGGCCTGGTGGGCGCGTCCGCCGGCGGCCATCTGGCCACGCTGGCCGCTGTTACCGCCGCCCCGGAAGACCGGGTCCAGGCGGTCGCGGTCTTCTTTCCCCCCACCGATTTCCTCGACTGGAACAGCGACGGCCAGATGCCGGACTTCGAGGAGATCGGCCCCCTGTTGTTCGCGGACAGCCTTAACGGGCGCTCCGAAGAAGACATCCGGGCCAAAGCCGCGGCGCTCTCCCCGGCCCGGCAGGTCGGCGAAAACCCGCCGCCGTGCCTGTTCATTCACGGCGACGCCGATCCCCTGGTGCCGCTGTTCCAGTCGCAAACCATGCTCGACGCGCTCAAACGCGCGGGCGGCAACGCCGAACTCGTCGTCAAACCCGGCGGGGAACATCCTTGGCCCACCATCCGCGATGAGGTGGCGGTCATGGCGGCCTGGATGGAGCGTCAGCTCGGCGCGCCGTCCGGCGCTAGATAGGCCCCCCGCGGAAACCCGCGTCAGGCCCGCCGGGCGGAGAATTCCCTCGATTCCAGCACCGTCCCGTCGGCACGCATCATCTGCACGCGCATCACCGCGGGATCGGCTTCCACCCGGATGACCGTCGCGTTCGCGGGCTCGTTCGCCCCGCCGATGACGATGGGATAATCGCGGCCCGGCTCCGGTTCCCGGTACGCGGGCGTGTGCGTATGCCCTGAAATAGACAGGTCGACCCCCGCCCCGTCGAGCGCCTCGACGATGGGCGCGCGGTAGTCGCCGGGCTTCGACGCCGCCAGCGGGATGTGGCACAGCACCACCCGGAACGCGGCCTGCCGGAACGCGTCGCTCTTCACCTGGTCCGCCACCCAGACCGCTTCCTGCTCCAGGTAGGGCTTGAAATTCACCAGCCCGAAATACTCGTTGCTCTCGTCGAGCTTGTCTTCTCCTCCGTCCAGCACCAGGAAATGCACCGGCCCCCGGGTGAACGCGTAGTAGTACCCTCCGCCCGGCGTGTCGAAGTAATCAAGCAGGCGGCGCGCATACTGCCCGCGCGCTTCGTGGTTGCCGCGGACAAAGACCAGCGGCCGCTCGCCTTCCAGCGGCCCCGCGCCCGGCGCGAGAAACCGGTTCGCGACCTGCCCGTGCTCCTGGATGTGATCCAGCAAGTCCCCGTTGACCGCGAGGAAATCAAACGGAGCGCGCGCCGCAAGACTGTGAAGCTGCGCCCACGTGTCTCCGTTCCCGTGCACGTCGTTGAACACAACGAAGTCCACGCGACCCGCCTCCGGAAGCGGCGGCGCAAACTGCCGCACGGCGTCTTCCACCTGCCCGCCGAAATCCACCCGGTAGGGTTCAAACAACGCGATCTCCCGCGACGTCACGCGGTAATAACAGGGATGGCCGGGAACCAGTCCGCTGATCCGGATGCGATGAATGACGTCATAGGCGTCGACGAGCCCATGGCGGCTGTTTTGAAGCCGGTTTCCCAGTTCCGGGGTCGGACCGTAGTCCACCCAGCTCAGGCACGGCGTATCGGTAACCCACATCACCGTCGCCGCGTCGGGGGCCACATGCTGCAGATACGGGCCCGCAACAATGCGCGGCGCCGGCGCGTTCGAGGGTTCCTGCCCGGAAACAGGCAGCGTCAACGCGGCGGCGGCCACGCCCGCGGTCTTCAAAAACGTACGGCGGCTTGCGGATTCAGTCATCAGCGCGCTCCTTTCCATGATGCATACAACGCTTCGGGATCCTGGCAATAATACTCGCGAAACACGTCGTACAGGTCCGGATGGGCCCGTTTCAGATCGCGCGGGCATTCAAAAAAACACTCGGTGACAACCGCGAAGAATTCGGCCGGGTTGGTCGCCCCGTACGGATCCAGCACTCCGGGCCGGCCGTGGTCCACGTCGTCGCACAACGCATCGTAGGCCGCGCTGAGCACCTGGCCCCACCGGCGCCGGAGCCCGGCCGGCACATCGGGCGGAAATCCCTCCGCGTCGCCGCCCTGCAGATCCAGCTGGTGCGCACATTCATGAAGAATGACGTTGTCCCCGTCATGGGGGTGGCGGAATCCTTCGTGCACAGAGTCCCACGCCAGCACCACCACGCCCCGCTGCCACGCCTCGCCTTCCCGCTCTTCTTCCCCGTGCACCGCGAAGGTCTCGTGGCTCTGGACCACGGTTTTTACCACGAACGCGCTGGGATAGACCAGGATGGTGACCAGCGACGGGAAATAGTCCGTCTCGCGGTGCAGCAGCAATACGCAGGCCTGGCCCGCCACGGTGACCCGGATCTCGTCGGTGATATGAACGCCCCGGCAGCCCTCGAAGTGTTTCTCCCCCAGGAACACCTTGACGTGCTGCCGCAGCTCGTGCTGGTCCTCTTCCGGGAGGTGCCGGTAGTACGGCACGTTCTTCTCGAGAATCCGGGCCCAGGTATCGGGAAACGGCCCCGCGCGAAACCGGCGCCGGCGGCGGTTCTTGAACAAACCAAACATCATTCCCTCGCAGTTGCGGTGCGATCATCGAAGCCGCATACTACCACGCGAATTGCCGTGCGTCGAAAGGGGCGGGCCCGCTCGGTGCAGGCAGGCCCGAGTTACAAAGCAGGAAGACCATCGATCATGCGACAGCTCGCCGATTCCAGCGGAATTCCCGACATTGAACGCGACATGGCATTCATGTGCACCACCGTCGGCACTCGTCTGGCCGGTTCCCCGGAAGAGGAACGCGTAGCCGATTATATGGTCGGCCGCTTCCGCGCCCTCGGTCTCACGAACCCCCGGAAACTGCCGTTCTCCTGCAAACGCTGGCTGCCCGGCGCCGCCGCCGTGCAGGTCGCGCCCGCCGGCCCCGTGCTCGCGGCCCAACAGGTGACCCACTCCCCCGCCACGCCGCCCGAAGGCGTCGAGGGCGGCCTGCTCTTCCTGGAGCCCGTCGATTGGGAAAACGGACTGCGTTGCGGCGATCCGCGCGGTAAAATCGGCCTGTTCCTCGGCGGATACGGCGAATCCGAACGCGTTTTCACCGAATTGCACCAGTCGGAACTCGCCGCCCTGCTGTTCGTCGACACGCGCATGCAGACCGCCTGGCCGATCGCCAACGGCGTCGGCGAACGCTTCATGAAACACATCGCGAAGCCCATGGCCTATCTCTCGCTCATGGACGCCTACGACCTCGCCCGCGCGCGCGTCGAACGCGTCCGGCTCACCTGCTCGGGCGCCATGGAAGACGCCACCTCCTGGAACGCCGTCGCCGATCTTCCCGGCGACGACCCGGACGGGCGCGTGATTGTCGTCAGCGGCCACCTCGATTCCGTGTCGATCGGCCAGGGCGCCGACGACAACGCGACGGGCATCGCGGCCACCCTCGAATGCGCGCGCCGCCTGCGGAAGCATGAACGCAGACACACGCTGCGCTTTATCGGGTTCGGCGCCGAAGAACAGCTTTCCGTGGGCTCGAGCCGCTACGTCCGCGAACAGGCGGCCGATCTCGACCGCATCGCCTGGGTCTGCAACTTCGACAGCATCGGCGCCCACTTCGGCCTGTCCGAGGTCATGTGCACCGGCACACCCGAGATGGAAGCCTGCGTCCGCGCGGTGGTCGACACGCGCCTCCAGTACGGCACCGCCTGCGCGGACGTGTGCCCGTACCAGGACCAGTTCTGGTTTGCCGCGCACGGCATCCCCGGCGCCTGGTTCAGCCGGAGGACCCATCTCCCCGGCTACTGGTACCATCATTCCGAACACAACAACCTTGATGCCGTATCCTGCGAAGAAACCGCCTGGGCCGCCGAAACGGCCTGCGCCATCCTCTCCGAGCTCGCCGCCTCCGATACCTGGCCGTTCCCGCGCGCCATCGCCCCTGCCATGCAGACAAAGATCGAGGGCTATCTTCGCGAGCTGTTTTGACGCCGATCGCTCCCAACCACGCGCCACTCTGCACATTTCACCGGGTGGGGGGCAATATCTTCCGGCTGCCCGCTGCCCTCACACCGCCCGTATTGCCCTAAATCAAGCACGAAAAACAGCTTGCGCAAGATGGGCATTAAAGGCACAAGGGTTGCTTACCCCCGAATGGGGAACGATCCTCGGGAGGGGAATTATGGACGTCGCAGCCACCACGCTTCAGCTTGCCCGGACGATACCCGCGCGGACCAATCCCCGCCGCTCCATCGCCCCCGGGGCATTCGAGGCGGCGCTCACAGCTGCGGCCAAGACCTCCCGCACTAACGCCCCGAACGCCACGCACACCGTTGCCGCGGGCGAATCCCTGTGGTCGATTTGCCGGGTGCATCTCACCCGCTCCGGCCAGCCCCCGGACACCGCCGCCGTGTCCGAGGCGGTCCAGCAGGTGGCCCGCGCCAACCGCATCGCCGACGCCGATTTCATCGTGCCCGGGCAGCAACTCGACCTGTCGGTCCTGCGCGCAGCGCACACGGCCGGCTCGCAGCCCACCGAAACATCCTTGGCGCCGACCGGCATGGCCAGAACCCGCCCGGCCAGCGTCGGTGGCCCCGCGGTGGCCTCCAATTCCGTCGAAGAGGCCCTCTGGCGGGCCAAAAAGGCGGCCTTGCAGGCCCGCGGCGCCTTTGCGGAACTCCTCCAGCCCGAATCCGCGACGGAGACGCCCATTTCCCCCGAGGAATCCTTCAACGGGTTGCTGGGCGGTCCGGCGTGTATCAGTTCGGGCTTCGGACCGCGCAAGGACCCCTTCACAGGGCGCACGCAGAAGCACAACGGCATCGACATCGCCGCGCCGAAAGGCACGGAAGTGTATGCCCTGCGCGAAGGCCGCGTCTCCTACAGCGGGTGGCGGGGCGGTTACGGGCGGCTGGTCATCGTCCATCATGATGACGGCACCGAGACGCGTTACGGGCATCTCTCGGACCGCCTGGTCAAGCAGGGCGACCTCGTAAACGCCGACACGGTCATTGGCAAGGTGGGCTCATCGGGCCGCTCAACGGGGCCCCATCTGCATTTCGAAGTGCGTCAGAACGCCCGGCCGGTCAATCCGCTCCCGCACCTGGGGAACCGGCTACTCAATGTAGCCCAGGTTTTCTAGCGCTTCGAGATCGTCTTCGTCGAGGTGCGCTTCCTGGGGATCGAGACGCGGCACCCGAGCGTCCCATTCTTCGAGGAAGGTCCGCAGGCGCGCGACCTCCTCCGGCCGCTCGTCGTAGAGATTCGTCAGCTCTTCCGGGTCGTTCTCGAGATGAAACAACTCATCGCGCGGCCCGCCGGCGATGAGTTTCCATACGCCGTCGATGACCGCCTGCCGCATCGGGGGCTGGCCGCTCATGACCGCCATGGCCCCGGGCAGGTTCGGAACCGCGCCCCCGTACGTCTCCAACACCCGCACGCGATGCCCGGGCGCCTCCCCGTTGAGCAGGTCTATCCCGTCCATCCCCGGAAGCGGCTCCAGCCCCGCCAAGGCCAACAGGGTCGGGCCGATGTCCACCGCCCGCGCGGGACGAACCGTTCTCCCCGGTTCGATCCCCGGACCGTGGACGAACAGCGGGATGCGGACCCCCGGCTGATACACCCGCCGGCCGTGCCCGACATAGTCGTGCTCATGCAGGCTTTCCCCGTGGTCCGCAACGAACAGAATGAAGGCGTTTTCTTTCGGGAGAATCTCGAGCACCTGTTGAATCTGGTGATCGGTATACGCCACTTCGGAATCGTAGCGCGCACGGGTCTGCGCCACCTCATCCAGTTTGCGCAGCGGTACGCCCCACGGGTGGAACCGGTCATGAAACCGGTACGGCGCGTGAGGATCCGAATAATGGAGCCAGCAGAACAGAGGGCGGGCCGGGTCGCGCTTCCCCAGCGCGGCAATCGCCCGCCGGGTCACCTCGTCCGCGTACCGCTCCGATTTCAGCACGCCCCACCGCTTGGTGTTCATCCCGTCGTCGTACTGCTCGAATCCGCGATCGAGCCCCGACAGATCCCGTTTGAGCGTCCAGTTGCTCTGGATACAGATGGTCTGGTAGCCCGCGGCCTGAAACCGCTCCGTCACCAGCGGCACCGATACGGGCATCGGCAGCCCGTTGCGCGGCGTGGCCGTGCTTCGCGGGAACCGCGACGATAGCATCGACCCGAACGACGGCGACGTCAGCGGCACTTCGCACACGCAGTCTTCAAACACCAGGGATTGCGCCGCGAGCGCATCGAGATGGGGAGACGTGGGCCGCTCGTACCCGTACATGCCAAGGTGATCGGCACGCAGGGTATCCACCGTGATGAAAAACACATCCGGTGCCGGCGCCGCTACCGCGGCCGTTAGCGCCAGTATCCAGACCATGGGCGACTAGTTGTTCTCAGTGGGTTGGGTCTCCGCCGCGCCTTCTTCCGGCGCATCCGTCAACGAATGCTCCACGCTGAATACACACGTCGTGGATAACGGCGTCCCCCCGCCCTGCGGTCCAACGACCGAAATCAGCCCGCCTTTCGCGTCGTACCCCGTGAATTCCAGCGTGAAATTTCCCGGGGGCGCCATGAACGGCACATCCACCAGCAGCGACCAGATTCCGTCCCGCGCTTCCGCGTCCGGAGCATTGCCGTCGTCTTTCAGATCAAACCGCATGCGCCGGTCTTCCTGAACCACCGCGCTCACCGTCTCCACAATGTCAAAACGGTCCCGCTCGACCTTCACCGTGATGATGGCCGAATCCCCCGGTCGCAGCCGGGCCGGTGTGATCGTCGCCGAGGTCAGCCGCGGCTGACGCCTCTGGGCGTTGCATCCAATGCCCACCGCAACCACCAGCGCAAGCACAAGGACGCTCACAATTCGCTTCATTACTTCTTCTCCAGCAATCCTCTGAAACATGCCGCGCGGGCGCCCACCCAGACCGGGGCGCCCTGCGTCCGCACACCAGACTAGCGAAGTCGCACGAATCCTGTCAAACTTGCGCCCGACCGGAATTGCGTATTGTGTCCCCGGAATTCATAATCCCTGCCCATGAACACCACGGACGTGCAGCACGATGAACCGGCGCCGGCGCCCCGGCCCGCCTGGACCACCCTGAAGGCGGTGGTCCGGTACGACGGCGCG
>JAAYAQ010000483.1 GCA_012719295.1 Candidatus Hydrogenedentota bacterium
ATGGCGGGGCTGAAGCTCGAGCTTCTCGCAAGAAAGCACCGCCTGTAATGATCGAGCCCGGTTCACGGGCATGGTTTCAAGACGCGCGCAACACTCAGGAGGCCCCGATGTCCGTATCGTCCACTCCCCATGCATCGCCGGATCAGTCCGTCTCACCCGCACGCAGCGCCGCGGTTTCGCTGGCGCTGATGTTCTGCGTGCTGCACTCCGGTGCGACCGTGATGATCTATGAGTTCATCGCCGTGCGCATTCTCCAACGGGATTTCGGGAGTCTCCTCGAGATCTGGGCCGCGGAGATGGCGGTGGTCCTCGCCGGCCTGGCCATCGGCTATGCGCTGGGGGGATACCTGGCGGATCGGTTCCGGGCGTGGTGGCTTCTCGGACTGGTGCTTGTCATTGGGGGCCTTACCGCGTTGCCCATGGAACCGCTGGCGTTCCGCACCGCGGACTGGCTGTTTTCCTATGAAAACACCGACCCGGCGTGGTGGTGGCCGATCGTTGCCGCCGGCGCCTGCACGTTTGTCCCCATCCTCGCCCTCGGAACGGTGACCCCGCAGGCCATTCGCCTGCAGGTGCGGAGCCTCGACCGCGTGGGGTCCGGCGCGGGCTGGATATCGAGCCTGTCCACAGTCGGGAGCATCCTGGGAGTCATGCTCATCACGTTTGTGTTTCTGCCGAACTTCGGCGTGCGCACGACGCTGCTCTGGGTGTCCCTGGCCCTCGCCGCGCTGGGCCTGCTGGTCATGGCCGTATCCCTGTTGACGTGCAGAAAAGGGACCGCCGCGGCAATGCTCTTCTTCACGGCCCTGGGCGCCTGCGGCAGCGCGGATGCCCAGGTCCTCTTTGACCGGTACAGCGCCTACCACCACATTCTGGTCGTCGACGAGGGGGACACCCGCATGCTCCGGTTCGACGATACCCGGCAAACCCAGATGTCGCGCCGCAATCCCGTGGAAGGGGGGTTCGAGTACACCGACTTCTTTCATGTCCCGATGATCATCAACCCCGCCGCGGAAGACATCCTGTTTGTGGGACTCGGCGGCGGCACGGGACCCAAAGCGTTCCTCCAGTACTACCCCAACACCCGGCTCGAAGTCGCGGAGATCGACCCGCTGGTGGTCAAAGTCGCGCGCGAGTTCTTTCAGGTGCCGGAAGATCCGCGGCTGCACATCGCGGTGGCCGACGGCCGGGTGTTCATCCGCCGGACGCGCAAACAGTACGACGCGATCATGATGGACGCCTACGGGACCAGTCCCTACGGCCTCAATCTCCCGTACCACCTGACCACGGTGGAGTTCTTCCGGATTGCGCGCGACCGCATCAAAGACGGGGGGTGTCTGGTCTATAACACCGTGGAGACGGACCGCCGCACCCGGCGTGACCGCGTGCAAGACCTGCTCACCACGATGGCCCAGGTCTTTGAGTTCACGTATGCCTTTAAAGCCCGAAGCAGCATGAACACCGTGCTGGTGGGCATCAAGATCCCGTTGACCGCCGAGGGCGCCCCGGAAGGCAACTACGAGCAATGGCCCCGCGGCCCCGTCGTCCATCATCCTCTGAGCGTCGAGCAGCTCACCGAGCTCACCCGACGGCTGGCGGACGCGGGGCGGCTCCCGCTTCCGCGGCTCCAGGACCGCATTCGCCAGATTTCCCCCGCCGTGGGCGGCCCGGGCCGGGGCATGATCCTGACGGACGATTTTGCGCCCACGGATCTGGGGGCCGGGGGCTGACCGGAAGGCCTTAAGACTCCGAATCGTCCAGGATACCGTAATCGACCGGGACATGCTCCCCGCGTTCGAGCCAGCGGGCCAGGATGAACAGGTAGTCGTTCAGCCGGTTCAGAAACGCGGGGATGATCCCCGCATCAAAGCCGGGCACGGCCTCCCGGAGTTCCGCGAACGCCCGCTCAAGCCGGCGAACCGCGGTACACGCCACGTCCGCGTGGGCGGCCGGAACCGTAGATGCGCCGACGATGAACGCATTGGGCAGGGTCAGCTCCGCCTCGAGCCGCAGTTGCGCGTCTTCCAGCGTTCGCAACGCCTTTTCGCCGATCGTTCCCTTCCGGTATTCGGGGTGTTTCTTCCCGGGATCGCTGCACTCGGTACCGATGATAAAGAACGTGTGCAGCACCCAGTACAGGAACTCAATGACCTCGCCGAGCGCCTCGTCGTGGTGCGAAACCAGGACCTGCCGCAGAAGCGCCGTTTGCGCACGCGCCTCATCCAAGGCGCCCACGCAACGGATGAGGGGATGGCATTTCGCGTACGTTTCCCCGTTCAGCGCGGTCGTTTCGCCCTGATCGCCCCGTTTTGTCGTCACTTTCGAGCGCATCACGTTACCCTCAGTCCAGGGTGATGGAAACCGGACAATGGTCTGAACCCTGCACCTCGGGATGGATCCGCGCCTCCCCAAGCCGGGGCAACAAGGCCTCATCGACCACATGGTAGTCGAGCCGCCAGCCGATGTTGCGGGCGCGGGCGTTGGTCCGGTACGACCACCACGTGTAATGCCCGGGGTCCGGCGTAAAATGCCGAAACGTGTCCACGAAACCCCATCGGAGCAACCGCTCCATCGCGCGCCGCTCTTCCGGATAGAACCCCGGGTTGTCTTCGTTGTCTTTCGGGCGCGCCAGGTCAATTTCCCGGTGGGCAATATTGAAATCGCCGCATAACACCATGGGTTTCCCGGCTTCCCGCAGTTGCCTGCCCAGCTTGATCATCGCCCGGCAGAACTCGAGTTTGTAGGACAGACGCGCCCGCAGCGGCTGGCTGTTCGGGAAATACGCATTGACCAGCGCGAAGGAATCGAATTCGAGCACCTGGCAGCGCCCCTCATCGTCGAATTTGCGGAC
>JAAYAQ010000484.1 GCA_012719295.1 Candidatus Hydrogenedentota bacterium
AAAAGCGATCTCGAAAAGGCGCTGAAGGGGCACATCCTCGCACAAACGGAACTGGTGGGACGATACAGCCGGTGACCCGAAATGCCCGCCCGCGTTCTCGGCGTGGCTGGTGTTCCAAACCGGCAGGGCGCGACCCGGCCAGAGGGAAAACCCCGCGTTCGCACGAAATCCTTTCCGAAAATGCGAAAGATGTGTTAGAGTACCGTTCCGGAGACGATTGGGCTGATATAGACAAACACCATGCTTACAGAAATTGCCAAAAGCGAATACCAACCCGGCGAGTACATTGCTAAACGCTACGAAGTCAAACGAGCCCTCGGCAAAGGCGGCATGGGCATGGTCTATCTCGTCGTGGACCACAAAACCGGCGAGCCGATGGCGCTCAAAACCATCCGCCCCGAGTACACCACCAGCGGCTATGCGCTGCACCGGTTTGGCCGCGAAGTCCGCACCATCCGCAAACTGAACCATCCGGGGATCGTTCGCATTCGCGACGCGTTCCGCTACGGAACCCTGGTGTTCTACACCATGGATTACGTTGAAGGCCACAGCGTCCGTGAACTCATCCAGGAACGGCGGCAACTGGGGCTGGGCTCAACCGTTCGCATTCTGGCCCTGGTTGCACATGCCCTGGAACACGCCCACAACTACACCATTCACCGGGACCTGTCGCCGGAAAACGTCATGGTGCTCGCGGACGGCTCGATCCGCCTGCTGGACTTCGGCCTCGCCAAACTCACCGATGCCGAGCCGACATTTACGCGAATCGGCGTGACCCTCGGCAAACACCAGTACATCTCGCCCGAACAGCTCATCAGCTCCGCGGAAGTCGATCGCCGGACCGACATCTACGCCCTGGGCGTCATCTTCCACGAAATGCTCACGGGCCGTCTGCCCGAGAAGGGCAAGACCATCACCGATTTCGTGCCGACGCTCCCGGAAAGCTGCAACACCTTTTTCGAGAAGGCCACGGCCAAATCGCCGCATGACCGGTTCGCCACGGCGGAGGAGTTCCGGGTGGCCATCATCGATCTGTTCAGGGACTATCGGCGCGAGCAGACCGAACCGCAGGCCGCGACGGTCCCGGCGGCGGAAACGCCTGCCGCTCCGCACCCTGGATTCTGGCAGCGTCTGAAATCCTGGCTGCGCCCGCGGCCTCGAACAGAAAACCGCACAAATACCTAAGGGCCCGCCGCCTGGTCGACAACGGAGGCCATCCCTTCCGGCAGCGCTTTCGCGGCATGCGAGTAAACCGTCCCAACCGGGGCCCCGCCCTGGGCCTCCAGGAAAGCCAGCATGGAGGCGAAGAGCTGTTTGCGTTCCCGCCAGTGCACGTAATCAAATGCGTGCCCCCGGTTCTCGAACAGAATCAGCCCGGCAGGAACCCCAAGCGCGCAAAGACGGGCGTGGGTGAACTCCGATTGGCGGAAATGAACGAACGAATCCTCTTTCCCGTGCACAAACAGGATGGGCTTGCTGCACGGCCGGGCGTAGGCGGCCGGAGACGCAAACTCGAACGGTTCCTGACCCCATCCCCGGGCCGCGTCTTTCACGAA
>JAAYAQ010000084.1 GCA_012719295.1 Candidatus Hydrogenedentota bacterium
GAGCGGGTTCTGGCGATCATCGGGCCGTCCACAACCGGCGAGACCATGCAGATCAAAGGCCTGTGTGAAGAAAACCAGATGATCCTGGTCTCGTGCGCCGCGGCCGAGGCCATCACGAATCCCGTGGCCCGCTACGTTTTCAAGACCCCGCAAAAGGACAGCCAGGCGGTCACGTGGATCTATAACACGATGAAGGACCTGGGCATCAGCAAGATCGCGGTCGTCACCAGCAACGACGGCTTCGGCAACCAGGGCAAATTGCAGCTCGAGGCCCTCGCCCCGGAACACGGCATCCAGATTCTGCTCAATGAAGTCTACGACAAACAGGCCACGGACCTGACCGACATCATGACCAAGGTCAAGAGCGCGGCGGGCGTGCAGGCCGTCGTCAACTGGTCCATCGTGCCCGCCCAGTCCATCGTGGCCAAGAACATGAAACAAATCGGGCTCGACGTGCCGCTGTTCCAGAGCCATGGGTTCGGCAACCCGAAGTACGTGGAACAGGCGGGCGTGGCCGCGGAAGGCACCCTGTTCGTGGCGGGCCGTCTCCTCGTGGTCGACGAACTGCCGGACGACCACCCGCAGAAGGCCCTGCTCGCCGCCTACAAGAAAGAGTACGAGGCGAAGTACAACGAGCCCGTAAGCACCTTCGGCGGACATGCCTACGACGCCTTCACGATCGTGATCGAGGGCATCCGGAAAGCCGGGTCGACCGACCGCGACAAGGTCCGCGACGCCATCGAGAACCTGAAGGGGTTCGCGGGCACGGCGGGGATCTTCAATTTCTCGCCGGAAGACCACACCGGGCTGAGCCTCGAGGCCTTCACGATGCAGACGGTAAAAGACGGCACGTTCCGCCTGTATATGAAGTAGGTCCGGCCGTCACGGACGCCACGTGACGCCAGAGGGGGAATGACAGGCCCGTCCCGGCGGGGCGAAGCCGGGGTGTCGTGCCGCACGGAAACACGATGGGACAAAGCGACCTCATACTGCAGTATTTTCTGTCCGGCATCACCAAAGGCAGCATTTATGCGGTCGTGGCGATCGGGTTTAACCTGATCTACAGCGCGACGGGCATCCTCAACTTTGCCCAGGGCGAATTTGTGATGCTGGGCGGCATGGTGGCGGTCAGCCTGGCCTTCTTCCTGCCGCTGCCGGTGGCGGTGGCGGCCGCGGTCGTGTTCGTTGCCCTGCTGGGCGGACTGCTCGAACTGGTGTTTTTCCGGCGGCTGCGCCGGCATTCGATCCTGCATCTGGTCATCATCACCATCGGGCTGTCCATCATCATCCAGGAAGCCGCCCTGCACGTCTGGGATGAAAAGGTCCGGTCGCTGCCCTATTTTACCGGCAACGAGATTTCGTCGATGCACCTGTTCGGGGCGGCGGTGTCGCCGCAGGTGCTGTGGGTGCTGGGCACGGTCGCCGTCATCGTGGTGTTCCTGCACGTGTTCCTGAAATACACCATGCGCGGCCGCGCGATGCGCGCCTGCTCCTCGAATCCGGACGCGGCCCTGCTCGCCGGGATCAACATCGCCAACATGCGGACGTTGTCGTTCGTGCTCAGCGCCGGGCTCGGCGCCATGGCCGGTTGCGTGATCTCGCCCATCACCCTGACCCATTACGAAATGGGCAGCGGCCTGGCGATCAAGGGGTTTTCGGCGGCCATCCTGGGCGGACTGGGCAATCCGATGGCCGCGGTGCTGGGCGGGTTGCTGGTCGGCGTGCTCGAGGCCTTCAGCGTGAGCGTGTTGCCCGCGGCCTACACCGACGTGACCGCGTTCGCCATCCTGCTGCTCGTGTTATTCGTGCGGCCGCACGGCCTGCTGGGCACGCCCGCGGGCGAAAGCGTCAGGGAATTCTAACGTGAAACTCAGGCCCGCCATCGGAATCGTCGCGCTCGTCATCGCGCTCGTCGCGGCGCAGCTTGTCCTCCGCGCAATGGACAAGGAATACTGCCTGACGCAGCTCACGATGGCCATCTACTACGCGATCGTCGTCATCGGGCTCTGTTTCATCATGGGCTATGCGGGACAGGTCTCGCTCGGCCACGGCGCCTTCTTCGCCATCGGCGGGTACACCACGGCCGTGCTGACCACCTACGACTTCTCGCGCTTCGAAGCGGCCGCCTGGGGCCGCGCGCTGAAACAGGCCCATGTCTTCGTCGTACGGCAGGACATGTATGGCAGTGACGTGCTCAACGCGGCGCCCTGGGCGGCGTTTGTGACGGCCATGGCCGCCACGCTCGTCATCGCCGTCCTCATCGGCTATCCGGCCCTTCGGCTTAAAGGCCACTACCTGACGATGGCGACGCTCGGGTTCGGCCTGATCGTCTACAAGATCATCCTGGGCAGCACCCTTACCGGAACGACGGACGGGATCGTCGGCGTGCCGGCGTGGTCGTTCGGCACCGTCGCGGCCATCTCGGGCAAAAGCGCGGCTCGCGTCCAGAACTACTACATCGCCTGCGGGATCGCCCTGCTGGTGCTCGTCCTCCTGCGCAACCTGGTGCGGTCGCGGGTGGGCCGCGCGTTGCGGGCCATCCACGACCACGAAACCGCCGCGAACGCCATGGGCATCAACACCGCCCGCTACAAGCTCAAGGCGTTCGTGGCCAGCGCGCTGCTGGCCGCGCTGGCCGGGGTGCTGCTGACGCACTATACCGGCGGCGTCAATCCCTCCGAGGCCGGGGCCATGAAGTCGGTGCGCTATGTCGCGCTGGCCGCGGCCGGCGGCACAACGAACCTCTGGGGCGCCGCCGTGGTGAGCATCGTGCTGAATTTCCTTTCCCTGCGCGGCTGGTTCGGCTCCTACGACAACGCGGTGTTCGGCGCGCTGCTCATTGCGATCGTTTCGCTGGCGCCCGAAGGGCCGCTCAAACCGCTGGGCCTGTTGCTCCGCCGTTTTTCCGGACGCTGGCTCGCGGGTGGAAGGAGCAACGATGGCGCTGCTTGAAGTCGATACCGTGCGCCGTTCCTTCGGCGGGGTGGTGGCGGTGGACCGCGTCTCGTTCCGCGTGGACCAGGGCCAGATCAAGGCCATCATCGGCCCCAATGGCGCCGGAAAGACTTCGTTGTTTAACATCATCTCCGGCCTGCTCAAACCGGAATCGGGCCGGGTCCGGTTCAAGGGACAGGACATCGGCGGCCGTAAACCCTACCAGATCGCGCGGGCGGGATTGGCGCGCACGTTTCAGAATCCCAGCCTCTTCCTGCAAATCAGCGTGCTCGAAAACGTCATGGTCGGGCAACACTGCCGCACCCGGAGCGAGTTCGCGGGATGCTGCCTTAAAACGCCGGGCCAACGCAGAGAGGAACGCGCCATGCGCGACTCGGCCCTGGCCCGGATCGATTATGTCGGCCTCGCCGACCGCGCCGCCGCACCCGCCGGCGCGCTCGCCTTTGGACAGCGCCGCATGGTCGAGCTGGCCCGCGCCCTGGCCACCGAACCCGACCTCCTGCTGCTCGACGAACCGGCCAGCGGGCTCAACATGAGCGAGACCGACGAACTCGGTCAGCTTATCGAGAAGATCCGCGATTCGGGAGTTACCGTTCTCCTCGTCGAACACGACATGTCGCTGGTGATGAACATCTCGGACGAAATCCTCGTGCTGGACAACGGCGCCACGATCGCCGAGGGCTCGCCCCTGGCCATTCAGAACGATCCCAACGTGATCGCGGTGTATTTAGGCAGCGATTTCAAACATGCTTCTGCAAGTCAAAAATCTTAGGTGCGGCTACGGCAGCCTCGAGGTGGTGCATGGCATCAGCCTCCATGTGTGCCCCGGCGAAATTGTCGGCCTGCTCGGCGGCAACGGGGCCGGAAAGACCACCCTGCTCAAAGCGCTCGTGGGCCTGCTGCGCCCCTGGCGCGGCGAGATCCTGGTCAACGGGCGCCCGGTGCACAACCAGCCCGCCTGGCGCTGCGTGAGCAACGCCGTTGCGCTCGTCCCGGAAGGCCGCCAGATCTTCGCCGACATGACCGTGCGCGAGAACCTGCTTATCGGCGGCTACCACAACGCGTACCGCCGCATGGACGTCGAGATGGTGCTCGAACGCTTTCCGCGGCTGGCCGAACGCATCCACCAGCTCGGCGGCACGCTCTCCGGCGGAGAACAGCAGATGCTGGCGCTCGGACGCGCCCTGATGGCGCGCCCGAAGATGCTGCTGCTCGATGAACCATCCATGGGGCTGGCCCCCATGATGGCCAAAGAGGTCTTTGCGGAGATCGTAAAACTTAAAGATCTCGGCGTCACCGTCTTCCTGGTCGAGCAGAACGCCGCCGCCACGCTCGCCATCGCCGATCGCGCCTATGTCATGGAAACGGGCGAGATCATTCTCGAGGGCGAGGCCGCCGAACTCATGCACAACGCGGCCGTCAAGCGGGCCTACCTCGGCAAAGGGTATAAGGAGATCTGGGAATGAAGGTCTTGGACCGGCGCTACGAGATGATGCCCCGCGATGAGCTCGAACAGCTCCAGCTCGAACGTCTGCAGGCGCTCCTCGCCCGCCTCAAACGCAACGTCCGCCGCTATCGCGAGCTCCTGGGCGACACCCGCATCGAGTCGCTCGCGGACATCGCCCGCTTGCCCTGCACCACCCCCGAAAACCTGGCCGAGGCGTTTCCCTACGGCATGTTCGCGCTGCCCCTGCGCGAAGTGGTCCGGCTTCATCCCGCGCTGGGGTTCCGGGGCACGCCCCTCGTCACCGGCTACACGCGCACCGACCTTGCCCAGTGGGGCCGCCTGGTCGCCCGCCAGCTGGTCGCCAGCGGCGTCACCGCCAATGATGTCGTGCAGGTCTGCCTGGGCAGCGGGGTGTATCGCGGCGCGTCGGGATATGTCATGGGCGCCGAAACCGTCGAGGCCTCCGTCATCGCCGAGGAGCCGTTTCACATCGATTCACAGCTGGCCATGCTCCAAAGCTACCGCCCCACCATGCTTGTCACCACCCCGGACAACGCCCGCGAACTCATGAAAACGCTCCAACACCGCCGGATCGATCCGCCGTCGCTCCATCTGCGCACCGTCCTTCTGTCGCGCCCCGTCTCGCGCGAAACGCGCCAGGCGCTCGAAGCCGGATTGCTGGTCGCCGTGCGGTGCAATTGCGGCGTCGACGAAATTCTCGACTCCGGCTTCTGTGTCGAGTGCGACGCGGGCCATTTCCACGTCAACGAAGACCAGTTCCTCGTCGAGGTGCAGGACGGCGAACTCGGGGTGACCACCCTCTTGCGCGAAGCCGTGCCGCTCTTGCGCTACCGCACGCGGATTGCCGCGACTCTCCGCCGGGAAAAGTGCCCGTGCGGACGTACCGGCGCCATCCTCGAACCCGGCCCGCGGCTCGATGGCCGCCTGCGTGTGCGCGAGTCGCCCTTGTACGAATGCCAGATCGCCGAGGTGCTGGCGCAGACCCGCGCCGCCGGACACCGCTTCCATGTCGAAGTCGCCGAACGCCACGTCATCATCGCCATCGAAATGAGCAGCGCCCTCTTCTCGGACGTCATGTGGATGCTCACCGACCTCCAGAACGAGATCCAGAACGAGTTCAAGACCCGGCTCGGCCTCGACACCGACATCCGCCTGATCACGCCCCGAGACGCGGGCTGAGCGCAGCCCCCGCCGGAAATGCCCGGCCCGCGCCGGGCGTTTCACCCGGTACGGCTACCCTTGCCGGGTTTCTTCGTGTACCATACAAGGATAGCCCAGTCGGGGCCTATCCAGGCCAGGTAAAGGAACGCATCTCAATGCCATCAGACACGCCCGCCTTTCAGGCGCTCCACGAAGCCATCGCGGCCATTCCGCTGATCGACACCCACGAACACATCAAGCCGGAAGCCACGCTCGCCGGACGCACCTGGAGTCTGTTCGACTTCCTGGAGCATTACGTCTCGTCGGATCTCGTCTCGGCGGGCATGTCGCGCGAGGCCCTCGAGAAACTGCGCCAACCCGACAACGGCCTGTCGCTCGAAGAACGCTGGAACCTCATGGCGCCCTATTGGCCGTTCGCCAAAACCACCGGCTACGGCCGCGCCATGACCGCCTACATGCGCGACCTCTTCGGCATCGACGACATCAACGAGACCACCTGGGCCGAGCTGTCGCGCCGCATCAACGACGCCCGCAGCCGGCCGGGCTGGTACCGCACCGTGCTCAAAGACAAGGCCAACATCGATTGCAGTCTCGTGATCACCTGGCCCGGCGAACCCGTGGCGGTCGATCGCGCTTTTTTCCGCGCCGTGCCCATCCTCGACCACTACGCGATTCCCGGCACGCGCGCCGAACTCGAACAGCTCGAGAAGGAAGCCGCGTGCAGCATCCAGACCCTCGACCAGCTCCTTACCGCCCAGGAGACCATGCTCGACGCCTTCACCCGGCAGGGCATTGCCGCCGTCAAGATCTTCCTCGCCTATCGCCGGACGCTCCGCTTCGACCGCGTCAGCAAAACCGAGGCCGCCCGCGTGTTCGACCGCATCTGGCTCAGCCAGACCCAGGACCTCGCGTTTGACGACCTCAAACCGCTCCAGGATTTCATGACCCGCACCCTCATCGGCCGGGCCGCCGAGCGCGGCCTTCCCATCCAGATTCACACGGGCTTGCAGGAAGGCAACGGCAACTACCTCGCCAACAGCAACCCCACGCTCCTCACCAATGTCATCATGGAATTCAGCGACGCCCGCTTCGACCTGTTCCATGCCGGATACCCCTTCACGGGGGAGCTGGCCGCCATGGCCAAGTATTTCCCCAACGTCTCCGCCGATCTCTGCTGGGTCCAGGCCATTTCGCCCCACGTCTTCAAACGCACCCTGCACGAATGGCTCGACACCATCCCCGCCAACAAGATCTTCGCGGGGGGAGGCGACTCCAACTACGTCGA
>JAAYAQ010000485.1 GCA_012719295.1 Candidatus Hydrogenedentota bacterium
ACCGGCTCCAGCATCCCAATGAGCCGCTGGACCTCGCTTTCACTCAGATGTCCCAGCACATCGTGAATCGTGTCGCGGTAGACCGGTTCCAGGGCATCGACCACCTGGCGCCCCGCCCTGGTCAGTTCCACGTGATAACTTCGCCGGTTGTCCGGCACGTCGCGCCGCTCCACATACCCCTTCGACTCCAGCTTGTCGAGCACGGACGTCACGGTTGCCCGGGTGACCACCAGCCGCCGCCCCAGTTCAACCTGGGTGATCGCACGCGTCTTGTACTTCAGGGCAAACAACACGTTGAACTGGGCCTCCGTCAGGCCGAATTGCCGCAACATCTTGCCGGCCAGTATGGACGCCAGGGTCGCCGTGCGCAGGATGCCGAGCATCGCTTCGTGGCGGATGTCGTCAAACGGCAGGTCGAGATCAAGTTCGTTCTGCAACGCCATCGGGACAAACCCTCCTCTTTACTTTCGATCTGTATTGTACGCAGCAAAACAGTTTGATGTCAAGCAAAGGCCCGAACTATTTCTCCCGCCGCCCGTGTTCTTTCTATGTCCCGCGCCAACCATCTCTAATAAAATGGGTTAGAATGCGGCCCCGCCGCGCTGGAGCGGCGGCGCCCGGACCCGGCTCCGCGCCGCGACCCCGGGGAATGGAATGCTTGCCCGGGGGCGTCCCGGCGCATCCATGCGAGGAAGTAGCAGTGACACGGACACCAGTCGAGCAGCTGCCTGCCAGTAAAGCCCCATCCCGGCCCGTCTGGGTCAACTCTTCTCTTGTTGTGGCCGCGCTGGCGTCGGGAGCGGCCGCCTATTTCGCGCTGCCCGCGTCGATGGATGAACCCGCGCGCCGCATGGCCGCCATCTTCGTCGTGGCCCTGGTTCTGTGGGTATCCGAAGCGGTGCCCCTGTTTGCCACCAGCATGCTGGTCATCGCGGGCGAAGCCTGGTGGCTGACGTTGCAGACCGGTTGGGAGAGGCCGATCGCCTACACCGACATCTACGCGTCGCTGGGCAGCCCCATCATCTTTCTGTTTCTGGGCGGATTCATCCTGGCCAGGGGCGTGCAGAAAGAGGGCATCGACGTGCAGTTGGCCGCGGCCCTCATGCGCCCCTTCGGCAAACACCCGGGCGGCGTTCTGGCCGGCGTCATGTTCATCACGGCCTTGTTCAGCATGTTCATGAGCAATACGGCGACCACGGCGATGATGATTGTGCTTGTCCAGCCCCTGGCGCTCCAGGTTCCCGCCGGCGACCGGTTCCGGCGCGGGCTGGTGCTTGCAGTACCGTTCGCGGCGAATGTGGGGGGCATCGGCACCCCCATCGGTACGCCGCCCAACGCCATCGCCCTGGAAGCGCTGCGTGCCCGCGGGCTGGAAATCAACTTCTTCGAGTGGATGGCGTTCGCCTTGCCGCTGCTGGTCGGCACCCTCGCGGTCATGTGGCTCCTGCTGTTCATCCTGTACCGTCCCGGGCACGAGGGTCTGCGGGTCGAGGTCAAGAGCGAATTCAAACTCACCCTGAAGGCTCTCGTCGTCTATATGACGTTTGCCGTCACGCTTGCCCTCTGGCTCGGTTCCCCCTGGCTCGACCAGTTCTTCGGGCTGAACCTCCCCACGGCGGTCGTTGCGGTGGTGCCGGCGGCCGTCCTGACCGCCACGAAGGTCATCTCCCGCAAAGACTTCAATTCGCTGGAGTGGGATGTGCTCGTGCTCATCGCGGGCGGTATCGCTCTCGGCAAGGGCATGGGCCTGACCGGGCTCGACGCGTGGCTTGTCGAATCCCTTCCCACCAGCCAGATGAGCTTTTTCATGCTCGTGGCGTCATGCTGCCTGTTCGTGGTCGCCCTTGGTACCGTGATGAGCCACACCGTCGCCACCACCATTGTCATGCCCCTGGCCATCGCCGTGGCATCCGGGGTCGCCAGCGAACCGCAGGTGCAGGTGCTCGCCGTCATGGTGGCGATCGCGTCGAGTTACGCGGTCGCGCTGCCCATCTCCACGCCCCCCAATGCCATCGCCTACGGCAGCGACCTGGTCGATACCCGCGACATCATGCGGGTGGGAATACTGACATGCGTCGTCGCAACGGTTATTATCATTACAACAGGGCCCGCGGTTGTTTCCTTGATTCTTCGCGTCGTGGGCTAACGCATCGGCTGCGCGGATGGAGGCCGCGATCATGAGAGTTCTCGTCAGTGGCGCGTCCGGGCTCATTGGCTCGGCTCTGTGCGAAGCATTCAGGCAGCGCGGCGACGACGTCGCGAAGCTCGTCCGGAAGGAATGGAGTTCGTCCGGAAACGAAATCCTCTGGGACCCCGCCGCGCCATACCTCGAACGGGGAAAGATCGAGGGGTTCGACGCGGCCATTCACTTGTCCGGCGAAAACGTCGGTTCCGGCCGGTGGACCGAGCGGAAGAAGGGCGAGATCATCGAGAGCCGCATCCGCACCACACGCCTGCTTGCCCGGACCTTCCTCGAACTTGAATCTCCGCCCAAATCGTGGGTGGTCGCTTCGGCAACGGGATTCTACGGCAATTGCGGCGATCGCAGGCTCGACGAGGATGAGGCCTGCGGCGAGACCTTTCTCGCGGAAGTCTGCCGCCAGTGGGAGGACGCCTCGCATCCCGCGCGCGACAAGGGTATCCGCGTGATCAACACCCGGTTTGGCCTCGTCATGGGCGGCCGGAAGAGCCCGTTCACCCGGATGCTGCTTCCCTTCAAACTCGGTCTTGGCGGTCCCGTGGGTCCGGGAACGCAGTACCTGAGCTGGATTACCCTGCACGACGCGGTCCGCGCCCTGCTGCATGTGCTCGCCACCCCGTCGTTCGAGGGGCCCGTGAACGTCGTTTCGCCAAACCCCGTCCGTAACAAGGAGTTTGTCTCCAGCCTGGGCCGCGCCCTGAACCGGCCGGCCGTTCTGCCGCTTCCCGCCTTCGCCGCGCGCCTGCTGTTGGGGGAAATGGCCGACGACCTGCTTCTGGCCAGTCAGAGAGTCATTCCCCGCAAACTCCTCGAATCCGGGTTCACATTTGAGTACCCCGAACTCGAGCAGGCCATCCGCCACGTGCTCGAATCCAGGTGAACCATGCCAGAATCGCCCATACTTTCCCGCACACACAAGCCCGCCGCCTGGGGGCAGCGCGCCTTTGCCTGGTCGCTTCATGCCGGTAACCGGCTCATGCGGGGCGTGGCCCCCGAACGCAAAGACCGGTTGTTCCGCATGCTCTCGGGCCGGGTGCTCGAGATTGGGCCCGGCGCGGGCGCCAACCTGCCCCTGTACCCGCGCGACACAACCTTGTTCGGTATCGACCCCAACCGGTTCATGTTCCGGTACCTCCGCGAAGAGGCCCGTGAGGCCGCGAGAACCATGCATCTCCTCAACGGCCGGGCGGAATCGCTCTGCCTCAGCGACAATGCCATCGATGCGGTTGTGTGCACCCACGTCCTGTGTTCCGTCGATGATCTCGACGCGGCGCTCCGCGAAATCCTGCGCGTCCTCAAGCCCGGCGGTCTGTTTGTCTTTTTCGAACACGTCGCGGCGCCGCGGGCCACCCCCCTCCGTTTCCTGCAGCGGCTTCTGCGGCCGGGATGGCAGAAAGCGGGCGAGGGTTGCCGCCCCGACCGCGAACTCTGGCGCGCCCTGGAAACGGCCGGTTTCTCGCACTTGACCTACGAGCATTTCCGCGTGCCATGGGCGCTTGCCGTCTCGCCCCACCTCGCCGGCTGGGCCCGCAAACCCGGGGGCGCCGGCTGAACATCCCGGGGTGGTGCGTGCTCCCCGCCTGCGTCACGCGGAGGCACAACGCCACACCGTCTGGGAAGGCCGCCATCGCCCTCCCTTTCGCCCGTATTCTCCCGTGAAGCCGAACCTGATACCATACGGACTCAACAGGCGGAAAGGGTCCTTATAATGTGGGTCCGCAAGCCGTGGAGGATGGTTCCCGTTCCGCGCCGGAGTCTGTCTTCCCGAGGGCCCTGCCCTCTGCCACCGTGCGCTGCCGGAGGACTACGCGCAATTGACCCAATCGAACCCGGGATAACGAGGAGTATAACCGCATGAAAACCGCCGCCGTCCTGCTCACCATCGCCGCCCTTGTCTCTGTCGCCCGGCCCAGTCTGGCGCAAGCCGCCAACCCGCCGGCGCCTGAGCCGCCGCGGATCACCAAACTCGGCACGATTGACTGCGACATGGTCGAGACTACGCCCATTGTGTTCAACGGCAGGCTGTACCGCTTCGAGTACGTCCGCGACTTCTACTACAAGCCCAACACCACCGGACGGTCTCATTTCCGTTTCGTTGATGTCGCTTCGGGAGAAGCAGGGGCGCCGTTTGCCTGGGACCAGCATCTCGGCAGCGCCCTCGTCCACGGCGATACCGTCTATGTGTTTGGTGTGAACAAGTGGGGCGGCGACGCCATTCAGGTCTTCTGGTCCAAAGACCTCAGTGCCTGGGAGACCCAAACCGGAATCACACTGCCCGGATGGGAACTCTTTAACAACGGCGTCTGCAGGGCCGGCGACCGCTTCGTCATGGCCATCGAGATCGGCGCTCCCCCGGAAGAAGCCGGCCAGCCCTTCACCATGCGCTTCCTCGAGTCCGATAACTTGCGCGAGTGGCGGCTCACCCCGCCCGAGTGCGTCTACACCAAAGACCGCTATTCCGCCTGCCCCTCGCTGGCCTTTCTGGACGGTTTCTATTACATGTTCTACCTCGAGAGCTGCCCCGGCTTCTATGCCGAGGCCCTCGTGCGCAGCAACGATCTCGTTCATTGGGAGCCAAGTCCCTTCAACCCGGTACTCAAACACTCGGATGACGACCGCAAAATCGCCAGCAACGCCCTCACCGCCGAACAACGGGAGCGCATCCGGACCGCGGCGAACATCAACAACTCCGATTTCGATTTCTGCGAATTTCAAGGAAAGACCGTCATCCTGTATTCCTGGGGAAACCAGCAGGGGGTCGAGCACCTGGCCGAAGCCGTCTATGACGGTACGAAGGCGTCCTTCCTGCGCGCCTTCTTCCCGCCAGAACCCCGGTCGAACGACGGCGGCTCAACAGAATGACAAAAAATCGCCGCCCCGGCACCGCCGGCCGGATTTCGCCCGTCCGCGAGGGAATCGCCGAACGTATTGAATTAAAAAGGCTTGCAATTCGACCGCGGTAAGGATAAGAATATCTCTGGACTGGCCCGCAACTTGCTCGTTTTCAGGAGCGCAGAGCGGAAAGGGTGACGCCGGTCGCGGGCTTGTCTCTTGAAGGAGGCAGGCCTGCCCCCTGTTGAGATTGCCCGGCGCATCTATGTGCAACGTCTGCGCAAAAACCGGCCACGGGCGGTGGTATACTCGTGAAGGGGAAGTACGGCGGTACCGAGGTTCCGCCCGGGATGGGTCTGGCCGTCTATTCCGGCCCAGGGATGGCAGACCCAAGGGAAGGGACCAAATACGGTCTCGACCACAGCATCTAGTGTTGATATACTAGGAGCCGGACCAACGGGGAGGAGTTCCGCAATGCCTACCTTCACGTACGTCGCGCGTACCCGTGACGGGAAACGCGAGACCGGCAAGTTGACCGCCGAGAACCGCCAGGTTCTCATTCGGACACTTCAGGGGAAGGGGATGGTGCCTGAACGCGTCGATGCGGTGGGAGCCGAAAAGAAGGCCGGGCGTGACCCCAAAGTCAAGACCTCGGAACTGCTGGTATTTACGCGGCAGTTGTCTACGATTGTGAACGCCGGTTTGCCGCTGCTTCAGGGATTGGACATCCTCTCCGAGCAGTCGGAAGACCCGCGCTACGCCGCGGTCATCCAGGGCATCGCCAACGACGTCGAGGCCGGTGAGACCTTCTCCGACGCGTTGCGGAAGCATCCCCGGATCTATTCGGACCTCTTTGTCAGCATGATCCGCGCGGGCGAGGCCAGCGGCAATCTCGATGGCGTGCTGATGCAACTCGCCGAATACCTGGAGTCCATGGAAGAGCTGAAGCGGCGCATTCGCTCCGCCATGACCTATCCGGTCGTGGCCCTCAGCATGATCCTGCTGATCGCCGCGGGGTTGATCATCTTCGTCGTGCCGCAGTTCGCGGAGATCTTCTCGGGGTTTGGCCGGCAGCTTCCGGCGCCGACCCGCGTCCTGATTGCGGCGAGTACCTTCCTCAAACAGTGGTACGGCATGCCGCTGATCATCGCCGCGATCATCGGGCTGGTCCTGGCGACGCGCATGTATGGCGCCACGGCGGCGGGCAAGTACCATCTGGATGCGCTCAAATTGCAGATACCGATTTTCGGAAAGCTCTTGCGCAAAGTGGCCATCAGCCGGTTTGCCCGCACGCTCAGCACCCTGACCCGCAGCGGCGTCAACATCCTGGCCGCTATGGAGATCGTTGAACGAACCGCCGGCAATGAAGTGTTCGCGCGGGCCATCAGCACTGCTGCGGACTGCGTGCGCAACGGCGAGACGCTGGCCGACCCGCTGGCCCGAAGCGGCCAGTTTCCCGCCATGGTGACCCGCATGATCGGCGTCGGGGAAAAGACCGGCGCCCTCGAACAGATGCTGCAGAAAGTGTCGGACTTCTACGATTCGGAGGTCCGGGCGGCGGTAGACGCCCTGACCAGCATGATCGAGCCCATCTTGATTCTCCTGATGGGTATTGTGGTTGGCGGCATTGTCGTCGCGCTGTTCATGCCCATTCTCCAGCTCTCGGGACTCGTACAGCAGTAGAATGGCGCCGGGGAGCCCCTCTCGGGGAGTAATTGAGAGGGCGAGCGGTGTACCGTCCCGCCGGTTCGGGATTCGCGGGGCGTGCCCGCCAACTGCGCTAAAGTCTTGGGGTTACATGGTCGATATATGCGGTGAGGTAGCGCCCGCGCGCTACCGACGTCGCAGAAATCGTGGAAGTTGCAGGAGGATAGCCCATGTCGGGAACCTTTTCCGCGGGCGGACTCATCACCGGGCTGGATACCAACACCCTCATCGCCCAACTCATCGAGTTGGAGCGTCAGCCCATTGTGCGCCTCCAGCAGCGCATCGCTTCCCTGGAGACCCAGCGCGACGCCATCGGCGATGTGCGCACCCAATTGCAGACCCTGCGCAACCGCGCGGAAGATTTCCGGCTGAACACCGTGTTCGGCCAGTTCCGGGCCGTTTCCAGCCAGGAATCTGTCCTCACGGCGGCGCTTACCGGCGCGAATCCCGCGTCGGGCATCTACACGGTCGAGGTGTTGCAGCTCGCCAGCGCGACCATTGCCCGCAGCAGCGGCGCGCTCGGCGCCGCCATCAACCCGGACGTTCCCCTGAGCGGCAGCGGCATCCAGACGGCGATCACCGCAGGCAGTTTTACCATTAACGGCACATCGTTCACCGTGGATCCCGACACCCAGTGCCTCAACGACATCCTCGCCCTGATCAATGGCAGCGGCGCCGGGGTGCTTGCCACCTACGACGCGGTCGAGGACAAGGTCACCCTGGAAAACGACACGGCCGGGGACACCAGCATCATCAACCTCGGCGCGACGGGCGACACCAGCAATTTCCTCACGGCGATCCAGCTCGACGGCGCTTACCAGTCCACCGGCAGCAACGGAGCCACAGTCGTCACAAGCGCCCGCAATCTCGGAGCCGT
>JAAYAQ010000486.1 GCA_012719295.1 Candidatus Hydrogenedentota bacterium
GGGAAAACGGCCCGCGAAACACGATCAGCGTCCCGGGATCGCTGAGCGCCTGCGCGGCAGGCCTCTTCCTCCGAACTGGGACACGTTTCGGGCCGCCGCCCCCCGGTGGAAACGCCCACGCGCAGATCCAATACGCCTCAAGTGTCTTCTTTACAATAACTTATGAATTCTGCCAGAAATCCCCGTGTCCCTCTTGACAGAACCGGTTCGTTGCTGTACAGTTGATATATAAACAGTTGGAGAACGAACAATGGCCCTCCAGCATGAGCTCGGACACAAGCATCCGTTCGCCTCGAAAGAGCACGAGGCGTTGCTGAGTGTCTATTTTACCGCCAACCGCATCAAGCGCCGCGCCACCGGCTTCTTTCGCGACCACGAGCTGACCGATGTCCAGTTCAACGTGCTCAGCCTGCTCAAGCACCAAAGCAACGACGAGGGCGGACTCACCCAGATCGAGTTGAGCCGCATGCTGCTCGTCAACCGGGCCAACATCACGTCGATCGTGGACCGCATGGAGAAGGCCGGCCTCATTCGCCGCACGCCCGCCGCCAACGACCGCCGCTACAACCTCGTAAAACTGACCCCGCGCGGCCGCCACTGCCTCGAAACCGCCGAAAAGGACTACATGACCGCCGTGCATGGGGTGATGTCGGTCTTGAACAACGACGAACTGGACAGCCTGATAGCGATGCTGAACCGGGTACGCGACCGCCTGGCGAAGACCCGGGCGTAGCGGGAAACAGACCGCCCGCGGGAAGGGCGGTGTTTGGCGGACCCATTAGTACATACATAAACTGCTTGGGATCAAGCAACAAAGGAGCCGGCCATGAAGATTCTGCTGATTGCACCTGCCTCGGGGTACTGGCGCCGCATCGGGCGGCGGCGGTTTTTCAACGGCAAAACGTTCCGGTTCTCCATGTTGCCGTTGCTGAGCGTCGCCGAGCTGTCTCCCGGGGACGCGGAGATTACGCTCATTGATGAACAGTTTCAGGACATTCCCGACGGCCATTTCGACGTGGTAGGCATCACGGCCATGACCGCCCTGGCGCCTCGCGCCTACGAGTTGTGCGCGCATTTCCGCGAACGGGGGATCCCGGTCGTGATGGGCGGCTACCATGCGACCTTGAACCCCGGCGAAGCGCTCGAACACGCCGACGCCGTGGTGACGGGACCCGCCTACGGGGCCTGGCAGCGGGTCTGTGAAGACATTCAGGCCGGCACGCTCCAGCGCCGTTACCGGGGGGATGTCAGCCTGGGCATCCCGAAGACCGTGCCGCGGCAGTTGCTCGACAAGCGCCAGTACGTGACGGCCCATGCCACCTTCGCGACCATGGGCTGCCGGAATGCGTGCCGGTTCTGTTCCATCGCGAAATTCCATGAGAGCCGGTTCTTCACGCGGCCGGTCGCCGATGTGGTGGCTGAGGTCGCGGCCTTCGACAGCCCCTTCTTCATGTTCGTCGACGACAACCTGACCCAGGACCGCGACTACGCCATGGCCCTCTTCGAAGGCCTGGCGCCGCTGGGTAAACGCTGGGTCACGCAGGCCTCACTCACCATCGGCGATGACGAGGCGCTGCTCGCGGCCATGCAGCGCGCGGGCTGCACCGGGGTGTTCGTCGGACTCGAAACGTTCAACCCCGACGCGCTGGCCTCCCAGCAGAAGGCCTTCAATACGCCCGAAAAATACCGTGCGGCAGTCGCCGCGTTTCACCGGCACGGCATGTACGTCGAGGCGGGCGTCATGGTGGGCTTTGACCATGACGCCCCGGCGGTATTTCGCGAAACCCTGAAATCCCTTGAACAGGCCCGTATCGACGCCATCCAGTTGGCCATCGTCACGCCGCTTCCCGGCACGCCCCTGTTCGAATCCATGCGGGACCGGATCGTGGACCGGGACTGGGAACACTACGACTACCGTCACGCGGTCTTCACGCCCCGGTTGATGCGCCGCGACGAATTGCAGCACGGCGCGGACTGGCTGATCCGCGCATTCTACTCGCCCTGGCGGATCGCCCGGCGGATTCCGCGCTGGTTGAGCCTGCCCGGCGGCTGGCATCTGTGGATATACCCCCTGGTGCTGAATCTCGCGTACCTCGGGCGGGTCATCCGGTTTGGCATTCGCGGCAACGACCCCGCGGGTCAGTGGACGTACTGGCGGCGGACCTGCTCGAACGCGATCCAGAATCTGCGCAACGCGTCGAGGGTCCGGGGCTCGAGTTCCAAATCCGAGTATTGCGAACGCACGTAGAGATGGGTCAGGCCCATGGCCTCGTCACGCAGCCCCTCGAGCTCCTTCGGGAAGGACCGAATGAACTCGTACGGCGTCTGGTCCTCACGACGCGGAATGCCCATGTCGCTCGCGAGCGCGCAGAGGGCATCGTAGCTGGTCGCGACCGCCTGCGCGATGCCGGCCCGCCCGCGCGGCTCGCCCTGCGCCATCGGATTGCGGTAACGGATGGACTGTGACACCGACGGGCGGATCCGGATGCGCCGCCTGAACGCCGGCAGGCTGGGCAAGCGCGCCAGCCGGAGCAGCACGCGGTCGAGGGCATCAAAGAACCCGACCAGCCAGCGTGGAAGCCGCCGGCGCTGCCGCGCCAGAGCGAACGCGAGCGCGCCCA
>JAAYAQ010000487.1 GCA_012719295.1 Candidatus Hydrogenedentota bacterium
CGGAGCCGCGCCGGTCGCTTCAAGGGTCTCGCCGATCAACCGGATGGCCGCTTCCGTCTCCGCAACCTGGCGATACGAACCGTGGACACTGGCCATGTCGCGGACGCACCCGTCGCGGCCGCGAAGCAGGATGCCTTCGGATAGAATGCTCTCGGCGGTGATGAGCAGGTTGTAGCCGTCCATCACCAGGGCCGCGGCGTGCAGTGCAGAAACGGATACTTTGTGGTTTCGGCGGCGTTCCAGCGATTGATCGGAACACGACGCCCTCAGGGCCGCCCGGCGATGGCGCACCGTCAGCTGGTAATGATCGCCAACGAGCTTGAGCGCGGCGGTCTCCGCATATCCCTGCGTGAGCAGAAACGACAGGTCGCGCACGGCGTCGCGCAGCCGCGGAATCCAGTGCGGCGCAAACAGCAGGCCGTCTCTCGGGTGTTTGCCTCTGTGAGCCTGGTGCGGCGGCATGGCGGTTCTCCCTTCGTGCCGGGAAAATCCATGGTACACGCCGGCGCCGTGGGGCGCTAGTCTTCGATGTCTTGGCTGGCTTTGGAATCGGCCATCTCGGCTTTGTATTGATCGCGCTCGAGCGCGGCCCGGTTGATCCCGTCGGTGGCCTGCTCGCTTGCCCGCTCCATGTCTTCGAAGTAACGTTCCCGGTGGAGTCCGAATTCTTCGAGCAGCTGGCCGTATTTGCGTTGCATCATTCTGGCGACCAGGCCCTCGGTGCGGTGGGCAAGTTTCCGCGCGGGATTGCCGCCCCAGACCTCAAGCGGACCGACGTCTTTCGTCACGACGCTGTTCGGGGCGATCACGGCGCCGTCGCCGATCGCGACCCCCGGCCCGATGTACACGCGGCTGGTGATCAGCACGCAATTGCCGATCACAATCGGCTCGGCGATATAGGGCGTCAAACGCCAATGGGCGGCGGTCCCCAGGACCAGATGATTGGTGTCGCGAACCACCGAGAACTCCGCCAGCCCCGTGAAGTCGCCGATCTTGATGAGCTTGGTCGCTTCGAGAAAGCAGAAATAGCTGCACCCGGACCGTGTGCCGAAGATGATCTTCCCATCGCCCTTGGTGCGGAGGATCACGTTGTTCCGAAACCGGCAGTCATCGCCCAGCTCCACGTGCCCGTCGACTTCAAGATACTTTGCCGGGAAGCGGCAATGCGCACCTTTGCTGACGAACTTCCGGCCGTGTATCCAGGTGCGCCATGTGCGAAGAAGCGGATTCATTGCGGTTTATCCTTTACCTCCCTGTCTCACGCTGTCGTAAATCAAGTGGTGGAACGCATTCGGAGTCCGTCGCGGCGCCGCCGGGCAAGGAGCGTTGAACCTGGTGTCCTGAAGACGGTTCACTGCGTCAAAACCGCCGCACGAGTGCAGAATTGAGGTGCAGGTCATGGGGAACGTGGTCCACGTGGGCCATCTTGCCGTAACCGATGATGCCGATGCGTACCGTGCGTGCCATCCGAATCTCCTCTGCCTGCCACAGTCCGGGGGCTGCGGATGCTCCCCCCGGACGTTGCGCGCGATCTTAGCATGGTGCACGCGGGTCTGCAAAAACGCCGGATCGGCCGGTCGATATTCACCCGTTGCCTTCGTATAATCAGAGCTCGAGGGACTTTGGGGGACGGGTTCTCGAAACCGTTCAATCTTCCATCGCAGGGCCGGGGGCCCAGAGGAGGACACGCGCGTGAAAGAGGGGCTGGTTCTGGCGGACTACCTGATTCTCGCAGGGTTCTTCGTCATTATGCTGGGCATCGGGGTGTATTTCTCCGGCAAGATGAAGGATCTCAGGGATTTCTTCTGCGGTGGCAATCAGGTGCCGTGGTGGGTGTCTGGGGTCTCGCTGTACATGACCACGTTCAGCGCGTTTGCCTTTGTATCGTATTCGGCGCTCGCCTACCGTCAGGGGCTGGTCTGCATCACGATCTGGTGGATGACGGTGCCCTGCGCGGTGTTGAGCGCGCGGTTCTTTGCCGCCCGGTGGCGGCGGATGAACATCACCAGCCCGGTGGAATTCATCGAGCGCCGTTTCGGTCCCTGGTTGCGGCAGTGTTTCTCCTGGGCGGGCGTGCCGCTGATTGTGATCGATGACGCGCTGAAACTCTTTGTGATCGGGACCATGGTGACCGTCAGCCTGGGCGTGCAGAACGACGGGGCCATGCCCGTCGCCATCGTGGTGTGCGGCACGATCATGCTGAGCTACACGCTCATGGGCGGGCTGTGGGCGGTCATGATCACCGACACGGTCCAGTTTGTCGTCATGGGCGTCGCTGTCCTGGTATTGATTCCGCTGGTCTTGCTGAAAGTGCGGGGGATCCTGCCGATCTTTCAGGATGCGCCCCCGCGGTACTGGAACCTCACCAGCAGCGACTATTCGTTCTGGTGGCTGCTGCCGTTCACCTTGATGCAGTTCCTGGTATACACGACAAAATGGCCCATCGTGCAGCGGTACTACGCGGTCGAGACCGACAAGGATGCGCGCAAAGTGGGCTACACCGTCGGGTTCCTGACGTTTGTAGGCGTGCCCCTGCTGTTCCTGCCGGCATTTGCCGCACGGGTCTTCATGCCGGGGGTGTCCGATGCCAATACGGTATATCCCATGGTCTGCAGACAGCTTCTGCCGGCCGGTCTGTTCGGCATGGTGATTGCCGGCATGTTTTCCGCGACCATGTCGATGCTCTCGAGCGATTACAACGCGGTAGCCGCTGTCATTACCAACGACATTTACAAACGGCTGTTCGTGCCGCGTGCCTCCCAGAGGTCCCTCGTGCTCGTCGGGCGTCTGGCGACGCTGGGGATCGGGATGCTCGCGGTGGCGATCGCGGTCATGCTTTCGCAAATGGAAAACCTGCGCGATCTGGTGCAGATCATGGCGGGCGTGTTCAGCCTGCTGCTGCCGCCCGTGGGCATCCCGGTCTTTTTTGGCTTCCTGACCCGGCGGGTGTCCAATCGGGGCGCGCTGCTCGGGTTCATCCTGGGATCGGCATGCGGTCTGGCCGCGTATGCGTTGAGCCTGCTGCCCGCGGAGTCGAGTGTCGTGATGCATGTGTCGAGCCTGTTCCCTCGCGCGGTCCTGGCCATGTATCCCGAAGGCACGGGCCTGGCCTTTCTCAACACCGTGCCGTGGCTCACCTGGATCACCGCGTTGCCCACCCTGTTCGGGGTGTTTGGCCTGAGCGCCCTGTTGCCCGACGGCCCCGCGAAACGGAG
>JAAYAQ010000488.1 GCA_012719295.1 Candidatus Hydrogenedentota bacterium
GATTCGCAGCCCGAGCGGGCCCGGGTGGTGCTCGGCGACGGCACGGAACTGGGCATGACCCCGATCCTCCGGCGCAGCGTGCCCTCGGGGGAGATCAGCTATACGGTCGAACTTGAGAACTATGAACCGTTTTCAGGCACGATTACGATTCATGAGGACCTTCTGGCCTCGGTCAGCCACAAACTGGAACCGAAGCCGGCCCGTCTGGAGGTCACGTCTATTCCCGAACGTGCGCAAATCATTGTAAACAAAAAACTTCAGGATGCTGTAACCCCCTCAACGTTATCGCTGCGCCCGGGCACCTATGTGGTCGGGCTGAAGGTAAAAGGCTTTGTGGAGGCCGAGAAATCCATCGAGCTGGGGCCTAACGAACAGCAAACCATGCATTTTGAGCTGAATGTCGGCGAGGCGCCTACGGGCATGGTCCTGGTGGCGGGCGGGGAGTTCATCTGCGGGGTAAACAACGCCGCCCCGGACGAGCGTCCCCAGCGAAAGGTCCATCTGGACGCCTTCTTTATCGATAAATACGAGGTCACCAACGAGCAGTATCAGGCGGTCGTGCCTGCCCATACCTTTCCGGAAGGCCAGGAAAACTACCCCGTCACGGGCATGACCTTCCAACTGGCCACGGCGTACGCCTCGGCCATCGGCAAGCGGCTGCCCACCGAACTGGAGTGGGAAAAGGCCGCCCGGGGTACGGATGGCCGCGCCTACCCGTGGGGCAACGAATTTGACCGGAAAAACTGCAATTCCCAGTCCGCGGCCGCCCTTGAATTGCGCGAAGTGGGCCAGTATCCTGGCGGGAATTCGCCCTACGGCTGCGCGGATATGGCCGGAAACGCCATGGAATGGACCTCGAGCTGGTACGAGGCCTATCCCGGCAATCCGGACGTGACCAAGGATTACGGGCAGATTTATAAGGTCCTCCGGGGTGGTTCCTATACCAGCGAGCCCTTCGACGTGCGGTGCGCGCGCCGCCATTTTGAGCGGATGGATGTGGCGCGCAAGGACTACGGATTCCGGTGTGTCATGGACATGGAGGCCTGGGATGCACAGAACCGGCGCTAGGCGGAACGGGTCTCGGGTATCTGTTGTCAGGTGCGATTTAACTCTTGACACATATGGCTTTCTTTATTACAATCATTTGTAAGGGTTTATGACGTTGGGCCGATCATGAGGGGGTGCAAATTTCGCGCCGCCTCGCGCGGCAAAACGAGGTGGGCTTTGTGCTGGAATCAGGATTGCGGCTGGTTACCCGGCACTGCTGCCACAAGTACGGCGGAAAGTAACGAATGGCGTCTTTAAAAGGTCCACGGCTCCAACGGCGGCTGGTACTGGACATTGGCTCCAGTGCGGTGCGGGTGTGTGAGCTCACTAAGACAAAGACGGGCTTTCAACTGACCAAGTACCTGCAGCGGGAACTTGATCTGCCGCCTTCCACACCCGAGCCCGATCGGGCAGCCCGGGTCTCGGAGGTGCTGAACGACTTGCTCAAGGAGGCGAAGATCCGGGCGCGGAAAACCGTGTTCGGTGTGCCGGGGCAGTCGGTGTTCACGCGCACGCGCGCGTTGCCTCCCGTTCCGGAACACAAGGTTCCTCAGATCGTCCGCTACGAGATTCAACAGCAGATTCCCTTCTCGCTCGATCAGATCGCGCTGGGCTACCAGGTGCTTGCCCGCACGGAAGCGGGCGGCTATGACGTGTTGATGGCGGCGATCAAGGTGGATGTCGTAGACAAACGCCTTGACATCATCAAGACGGCCAAACGCTCCGTCGGCATCGTGGATGTATGCCCCATTGCGGCATACAACTGGCTGAAGACGACCGGCGAATTCGGCGCGCACGGCGAGTGTGTGGCGCTGATCGATCTGGGCGCGAGCACGACGGACATCGTCATCGAGCGCGAGGGGCAGTTCCGGTTTACGCGCAGTCTGAACCTCGGCGGCAACGACATCACGAACGCGATCGGCAACACGTTCAGCATGAGTTTTGAAGAAGCCGAACGCCTGAAACGGCAGCGGGGCTTCGCGCCGACGGGCGATACGCAACGTGACGGCAAGGGCGGCGAGGTTATCGGGCAACTGTTGAACCGGCTGGTCACGGAGATCAACCGGTCGTTCGCGTATTTCCGATCGCAACCGGGCGGGGGACCGGTGTCGCGGGTGGTCATCACGGGCGGCGGCGCCTGCCTGCGCAACATCGTTCCGTATCTCCAGCGTCAATTGAACATGGAGGTCCGGATCGCGCAACCGCTGGCCGGCCTGGCCATCGCTCCGGCGGCGCAGGCGGTGAACGAGCACCCCGAACAGGCGGCCGTAGCGCTGGGGCTGGCCCTGCGCAATTGCGGCGACGTGCCGATCAGCATCAATCTGATCCCGCCGCGGATTATTGAAGGGGCGCGCCGCAAACAGCAGTATTTCTACTGGGCCGCGTCGCTGCTCACGGTGCTGGCCATTTTCGCCACGATCATCCCCGACATGCAGAACAAGATCGTGGAGGTCGAACGGCATACGAACATGGCGCGCGATGTCATCGGGAAATACGACCCCAGGCTCGTCGACAATCCGGCCTCGGCGTGTCAGTATGACGATGACCTGAATATCGCCAAGAACTACATCAAAGGCATCCAGGACAATATCGCCAGCATCGACACGTTCTACAACCGGCGGCGGCCCTGGCTGCAGTACCTGAATGCGCTGAATGACGCGCGCCAGCGCGACCCGGTGTGGTTCACGCGGGTGTTCAGCACGACGCTCTCCGTTGACGATCCCACCATGGCGGGGAGAGCGTCAGGCGCGTTCGACGACGATGACGAGGATAGGGCGCGGCGGCCAGGACTGGCCAGCGCAATTCAGCGCCGTCCGATGGCGGGTCTTGCCGCCACGGGCGAGGAGACGGACGTGGCCCGGATTCTCGACAGTTCGGGATTCCCGGGCATCACCGCGGACCAGGCACGCGGCGGGTTCCGGGGCGGCGGCCGCCTCGGCAGCGGGCGGTACAGCCGCGACGACGACGAAGAGGAAGACAGCGGGGTCAGCGCAAGCGTCTTTGTCCCCCAGAGTGCGGGCACAACGGGCACGGCGGGCGCCTTCGGCCAGATGGGCCGGCCGGGCGCGATAGGCCCGGCGGGAACCGTGGCTCCGGAGGATCTCGATCCGATGCCGTTGCCCAATGGGCTGGAGATACACGGTTACGCGGCCGATGAGGGCGTGGTGCTGAATTATGTGGAGCGATTGAAGGCCCGGGACGAGTTCATTGAAGTGTATCTCGACGGCCGCAGCGTCAATCCCGTGCCGAACACGGACCTGGGCCAGTCATTCACGGTGGGGTTGCCGGCCGCGGTTGCGGGCAGCCCGACGGTGGTCACATTTGTGATTCTGGTTCAAGTCGACGGCGAGCCTCTGAAGGCTACGGAGGTGGGCAGCACCGGATTCATGAGCGGCGCCGGGTCCGCGGGCGACTTTGGCGGGCGGCGCACCGGTCTGCGGGGCGGCACTTCGGATGGCGGCCGGGCTCGCCGCACGACGCCGGCTCCCAGGTCGACCGGCGGCCAGGGGGCCAGGAGAGGGGACCGCTGATGAAGAAGGAATACGTCATATTCATCGGTGCCGGCATCTTGTTGCTGCTCGTGATCGGCAGCGGCTATCAGTTCTATCTGAAGCCGACGGCCGAAAAGCTGGATCAGAAGAAGACGGAATACCGCAGCTACGATACGAAACTCATGGATCTGGAAGAACGGTACGGGGGCTATGTGCCGGAAGACGTGGTGTCTGCGTGGATGCTCCAACTGACCCCCTGGTACAACACCATTGACTCCCGGGGAGAACTCTTCGGTCTCGGGCGGGTCGAGTTTGAAGAGGTGCCCACCAACACGCTGCCGAAATTCCATTATGCCGCGCAGTATGAGGCCATGATGGAAGAGTTGCGCGTGGAAGCGCTCGAAAAGGGGCTGTATCTGCCCTATCTGGATCTGGATGTTCCCACGACGCAGATAGAGAACATGACGATGACGAAGGAGGAGGTGGAAGAGTATCTCCGCCAGATCGCCATCGGGTGCAACATGGTGCGGCTGCTGCTCGAACATGAGCCGCTTGAAATTCAGACCGTATACCTGTGGCCGGAACGCGTGCCGGCGCAGCGGATGAAGGCGGTCAGCGTAGGGTATGCGTTTACGGCCCGTATGAGCTCGGTGGCCGAGCTGATGGATGAGATCTGCACCCAGCAGCGCTATGCCAGCATTGATTGCTTTCAGATTGTCAATGAAAACCTCCTCGTGGGCGCGGATCCGCCGTTGATGGTGGAAATGGTGCTCACGCAGGCCACCTATACCCCCATGGAGCAGCAGAGTCCGGAAGCCATTCTGGCGCAGGCCAACGATCCCACGAGTGAACAAAGCAATATTCTTCAGATGCTGCGAGGCCAGTCGAGCGACGATGAAGATGATGAGGCGGACTACCTGCGGCGGAAGCCTCCGACGAAGTGGCAACGGTTCCGAAAGATGTACCTGCCCTTCTAGACGCGGTGGGCGTCGAGGGGGTGCGTACCGGGATGATGGATAGGGTGAAGCGTGGACATATTTCGAAAACTCGGTGACTGGGCGTGGATGAACAAGGAACGGCTGGTGCTGGCGATCCTTGTGATATTCCTCATCTACCGAATCTACGTTGTCATGAACCCGACTACCATCGAGGAACAGACCGCGCAGGCGGCGGCCGCACAACGAAACGCCGCCGCACAAGCCGCCGTGTCGGGCGCCGCCGCGGCGCCGGGCCTGTTGAATGCGGATGGTTTGGATGAGGACGGCGATGAGGATGAGGATGCGGACAGCCCCGGGGGCCGCCTGAGGAACCTTCAGGGCAGCCAGGGCGGCCAGGGCGCGCAAGGGCAGCGACCGCCTTCGGGCGACCAGCCCCTGGTATTCACCCAGCACATGCCGCCCAAGCGGATTCCTGACCCAACGAATCTGCCGGAGGAATGGACGGTGGAGCAGGGGCGGCCGCCGGCGCCGGAGGCGAGCCCGCTGCCGCCGTCCCCGGTGGCGTACAATGCCCTTGTTAAGGATAACCCGTTTACGGCAGCAACCACGCCCACGGATAGAGGTCGGGACACTGACCAGCCCAAAATCAGTCTGCTTGCGATCAGGGAATGGGGGGACACGTACCGCGCTCAGATCCAGACACGGACACGGAAGTGGTACGAAGCTGGGGAATCTTTTGAGACGTACCAACTGGTCTCGATCGATCCGGATGCCGGAACGGTGGAGATATTTTCGGAGCAGCATGGCCGGTCGTTTACATACGCTCTGAATCGTTGAGTCTCCGGAAGTGTTGTTCTATAATCTAGCGAACTCTAGCGGGAGGAAGCGAGCGCAATGGATACGCAAAAGCAGCGGCGTAAAGCCGTGCGAATGAGTGCCGCCACGGTAATGTGTGTGTGTGTGACCGCGTTGTGGTGGTGCCCAGGAGCATTCGCACAGGCCGGTGGTGGCACCGAGGCTGGCGGAGACGGGGTAACAGCCGAGGTGCAGGCCGGACAGGTGGAGGTGGTGGAAGCGCCTTCGGCTGCTCCGGGCGACTCGGCCAGCGGCGAGGCCGAAACCAGCGTTCCTCCCGAGCAACTCCATTACCGCCAGGGGGTGTCTCTGTACAATCAGGGGCTCTACCGGGAGGCCTTGGAGAGTTTTGAACGCGCCCTGGCGATGAACGAGGGCTACGAACTCGCGCGCCAGATGGCCGAGAAGTGCGAGGCCAAGCTGAATCTGGAGGCGGCGGGCGCCGACCCGAACGCGGTGCCCAAGATCGAGACCCTCGTTCCGGCCGAGCTCGAGACCTTGGCGGCGGAGGGCGGCGAGACGCTGCTCAGCGTAGAGGAAGTCAAGAACCGGCGCGTGCGCGACCTCATGGACGAGGCGCAGGTCTACATGGAAAACCAGATCTTTGAAGAAGCGGTCAAACGCTATGAAGAGGTCTTGCTTATCCAGCCCAAGAACCGCATGGCGCACGAGATGCTCCAGAAGGCCACGGTGGGCATGTATGAAAACCGCCGCATCGATGCCCAGAAGCAGAACGAGATTGACGCCGAACGGCGCCGCGAGTATCTGGAGCGCATGAAGAACCTCCCCGAAGGCGCCGATGCCGGCGGGATCAAGCCGTTCAAGGTTCCGGTGGACGTGACCGAAGAGGAATTTGAAACTGTTGAGGAGACCAAGTCGGTCATTGACGAGGCTCTGGACGACCCGGTCTCCATCGAGTTTGAAGGCGAACACATCAACCGCATTGTCGAGTTCATCTCGGAGTATGTGGGCATCAACATTGTCGTAGACACGCGCGTTGTGCGCCCCCCGCAAGACGTTCTGCCCGCGCCTACGGCGGTATACGGCGCCCCGACGGTGGGGACGCCCGGCACGTATGGGATGGTTCCGCGTTCCACGTACGGCACGGCGCCGGCGCCGATGCCAATGCAGATGCAGATGCGGCCGGGGGGGCAGAGCGCCCGGCGCAGCGACGACGATGAAGACGGGCCTTTCAGCGTGGGCGCCATGCCGATGGGCGCGACGCCCGCGACCGCGTACGGGCCCTACGGCACGACAACCACCGGGCTTGTGCAGGAAGAGGATGAGACGGTCACCGACGGGATCGTCCCCTATATCAATCTTCGGGATGTGACTCTCCGCGATGCGCTGAACGCATTGCTGCGCTCGCTCAACCTTACGTTTGACGTCCAGGAGAATTTCATCTGGATCAGCACGCCGGAGAAGATCCGGACCGAATCGTTCGAAGAGTTGGAAACACGGTATTACGAGTTGATTAATGCCGGCGCCGAGAACCTCGATATTGATCCTCCGCCGTACTATGGCGGCGGCGGCTACGGCGGCGGCTACGGCGGCGGCGGCTACGGCGGCGGTTACGGCGGCGGCGGCGGTAGCCGGCGCGGCGGCGGTGGCTATGGCGGCGGCGGCCGGCGTGGTGGCGGCGGCGGCGCGGGTTCTTATCGCGGCGGCGGCGGCGGTAGCCGGCGCGGCGGCGGTGGTTATGGCGGCGGCGGTCGGCGCGGCGGCGGCGGTTATGGTGGTGGCGGCCGGCGCGGTGGCGGCGGCGGTTACGGCGGCCGGCGCGGTGGCGGCGGTTACGGCGGCGGCCGCGGTTACGGCGGTTACGGCGGCGGCGGCTACGGCGGTGGTGGCGGCTACGGCGGCGGCGGGTACTATGCCGCTTCGGAAGCGGTCATTATCATCGGCTTCACCGGCGTGGGCAGCAGCCCGTCCGGCACAACGACCGGCCAGACCGGCGTGGGCACGGGCGGAACGGCTCGCGGCCAGGCGGGCCGCCGTGGCGGCGGCGCGACCGCGGCCACCGCGGGCGTCGAAGGCGCGGAAGGCGGCATCACGGCGGAAGGCGGCGTCGAGGTCCTGAACTACGCGCCGAACATCATCGTGATGTTGCAGCGGATGGTGTCGCCCGTGATCGAGCCCGAGACGGAAGAAGTGCTTTCGTACATGATCTACAACCCGACCACGAACCAGCTGGTGGCGCGCAATACGCCCACCAACCTGGATTTGCTGGAGGAACAGCTCGAACAGATCGACCTGGTGCCCAAACAGGTCACCATCGAGGCCAAATTCGTGACGGTCAGCGTCTCTGACCTGGACAAGGTCGGATTCGAATGGGACGTCAATCTTTCGGACGTGAACGGCCGCCCGCGTGCCGTGCAGAGTCTGCAGGAAACGACGTATCCCTACGACATCAACGGCGACGGCGTGACGGAGGACATCCCGTTCTACACGCGGCCGGACGGCACGAGCGTGATCAACAACACCATTACCCAGGGATTGCTGAATGCGCTGGCCAACCCCGGCCCTCCGGGCACCTTCAGTTTCTCGGGCACCATCACGGACAACTCGGACGGCGACAGTCTTGGAGTCACGTTTGATTTCCTGAACAGCCTGACGGAAACGGAACTGCTCAGCGCGCCCAAGATCACGACCCTGAACCGGCGCCGCGCGGTGATTCGCGATTACACGTCGCGGACATTCATCACCGACGCCGAGACCACGGTGGACGTGACGGAAGGCTCGTATCTGGGCGGCGCCTCGAACATGGCTGTGACTACGGAGATCTTCCCGGAGACCTTCGAGTTCGGTATCACGCTCACCGTGACGCCGCAGGTGTGCGGGTCGGATCTGGTGCGCGTGTGGCTGTATCCGTTCGTCGACTCGTATGTGGGTCAGGATACGTACACGAGCCGAAGCGTCGTGGACGGGGAAGAGATTGAAACCGTGACCACGTACCCGCAGATTGCGACGCAGGAGATCTACACGAACGCGCTGGTGCATGACGGCGATACCATCGTGCTCGGCGGCATGATCACCGACCGGTCCACCAAGGGAGATGAACGGCTTCCGTACCTGGCCGATATCCCGGTGCTGGGTTTCTTCTTCCGCGGAAAGTCGCGTGAAATTGCCCAGAACAGCCTGTTGATATTCATCACGGTCGATATCGTTGACCCGACGGGGGCCCGGTATTTCGAACCGGCGAAGTAGGCATCGAAGCAGCGTTGATGGTTGGAATTCGGGCGGTCGATCTGGCGCAGGGCCAGCGGCCGCCCGTTCTGCATGAGGACCGATGCTACCGCAACTCGCGTACGACGTGCTGACGACGCTTGCCGCGGCGCCCGGGGCGGCCTATCTGGCGGTACGGCCGGAATACCGGCCGCTGCTGCGCCGTTTCGCTCCCCCGGTTCCGGCGCGGCTGGATGGCGCGCCCATCTGGGTGCAGGCGTGCAGCATGGGCGAGGTTAATGCGGCGCGGCCCATACTCGAGGCGATGGCGGCGCGCTGGCCGGACATACCCATCCTCCTGACCACATCGACGCTGGCGGGCCGGCGGCAGGCCGAGAAGACGGCCGGGACCATCCCCGTGACGTGGTTTCCGTTCGATCACCGGGTGTGCGTCGGCCGCTTTCTGGAGCGTCTCGGGCCGCGCCTGCTGGTGCTGCTCGAGACCGAAGTGTGGCCCAACGCCGTATGGGGAGCGCGCCGGCGGAGCGTCCCGGTGGCGGTGCTCAACGGACGCATCAGCGATAAACATTTCCGGCGGTACCGCCGGATGAAGAGGTTCTGGCGGCCGGTTTTCGGCGCGCTTTCGGCCGTAGGTGCGCAGAACGGGGAGTACGCGGACCGCCTGCGGGCGCTCGGAACGGATGAGACCGCGGTGCATGTCACCGGCAACACCAAATTCGAGGGCGTGCGGACCGAGTTCCCACGGGTCGAAGTCGAGGTTCTTCGCGGGCAGATGGGCATTCCTGCCGACGCCCCGGTGATGGTGTTTGGAAGCATGCGCCCCGGCGATGAGCGCCTGGCAGCGGCGTGCTGGGCGGACCTGAAGACCCGAATTCCCGGGCTTCGTCTGATCCTGGCGCCGCGCCATCTGGAGCGTGTGGGCGAGGTCTGTGCGTCATTCGAGGAACCGCTCCTGCTGCGCTCGGAGGTCCGTGGGGGCCGAACGCCGGCGGGCGAGCGGGTGCTCGTGGTCGACGTCATGGGCGAGCTCGTGGGGTTCTATGCCATCGCCACGGTCGCGGTGATCGGCGGCAGTTTCTACCCGGGCGTTGAAGGGCACAATCCCCTTGAGCCGGCGGCCCTGGGCATACCCACGGTCTTTGGCCCCTACATGCGCAATTTCATCGATCCGGCGCGCGCGTTGCTCGAAGGGGATGGAGCGCTCCAGACTGATGCCGACCACCTGCGGGAATCGCTGGCAACGCTTTTCGATGACGCGGAAGCGCGTGAGCGGCTCGCCGGCAAGGGTCGCAGTGCCGTGCTGGCCAATCAGGGCGCTATTGCGCGTTCTCTGGACGTGCTTCAACCGCTCCTGAATCCGTCTCCCGCGGCGTGAGCAGGAGCAATGCCCCGGTGCCTCCGGGCAGCGTCAGGTACATCTCGTTCCGATTGAAGGACACCGGTTTCAGCGTGCCTGTGGTCCGCTCCACTTCCATGATCGACTGAATGGCCGGATCGAGCTGGATGCGCAACGTCCGTTCACTTCCTTGTGCGCTTCGCTGCATGCCGTGCACGGTATTTACGACGAATGCCCAGTCGCGGTGGTCGTCATCGCGCAGGAAACTCACGAGCGCGGATTGCGCGGTGATGGCGCGGATGGGATGGGCGCCGAACGGAAGGGGCCGCATCCCCGGGGGCACTTCGCCTGCGAAGAATACGTCGTTGACCTGCAGCGCACGCAAGACCGGCCACAGCGCGCGTACTTCGCGGTTCACGTCCGCGACTTTTTCCCACGTGTAATGGCGTTCGCCGGTAATCGGATTGACCATGCTGCGGCGCATCCCGGCGGCGGGATCGGCCTGCCAGGCCTCGGGGGGGATGGAGAGCCAGTAGCGATGGTAGGCGAGACCGCGCGCGCCGAAAGCAAGCTGGCTGTATACCTGGAAGCGCAGGTCGCTTTCCGAAGCGAAGCGGAAGCCTCCGCTCTCGGTGACTTGTACGAATCCCAGCCAGCGCGCCCGGTGCTTTCCTGCGAGTTCGCGGGCGCGCGCCAGATGGTCGAAATACTGTCCGCGGTCTTCGGAACCGTCGCGCCTCAGCGTGAACGCGCGCAGGCCGAAGGCGTTGAGTCCCGTGCACAGAAGCCGCTCGGCGGTGGCTGCGCGTTCACCGTTGCTCGTGCTGATAAACGCCAGCGTGATCCGGCGCGTGTCCAGGCGTGTCAGTTCCTCAAGCTGGGCCGCGGCGGCGTCCGCATCCGCAGGTGTTACATTCGTGCCGGCGAGCCATCCCGCGATGGCGGGGCAGTCCTCCGCCAGGGCGGCGCATGCGGCCGTGCCGCCCTCCATCGCAGCGGGATTGACCACCAGCACCGACAGTCCGGCTTCGGCCGCGAGGGCTGCCGCCGCGTCGAATTCTGGTCCGGCAGCGGCCGTAATTGTGTTCAATCCCGCCTCCGCGTAGGCGGCATACAGTTCGCGCGTGGCCGGAGGCGGCTCCAGCGCCATCAGGAGAAAATCCGGCGGCGCCTCCGCGGCAGAGAGCA
>JAAYAQ010000489.1 GCA_012719295.1 Candidatus Hydrogenedentota bacterium
ATCTATCGGACGGCATCTCCGACTCTGCCGTCCCTATGGGACTTGGGGCCTTTGGGGTTACGTGGACCCCGGGTTAAAACCCGGGGATTAACGTTGCACCCAGATCGAGTCCCGTAGGGACGACAGAATCCGCATCAGGTTCCACATGCATCTGGGATCACATTCGATTCCGTACCGTTTGAGAAACGTCAACAATTCCTCTTTCATCGTTTTGTGATGATGGTACGCAGTCTGACCGTTCATCTATCGGACGGCATCTCCGACTCTGCCGTCCCTATGGGACTTGGGGCCTTTGGGGTTACGTGGACCCCGGGTTAAAACCCGGGGCTATTCTCTTTCGTCCCTGACGGGACTTACTCTGGGCGCGCCGCTGATCTCCGGGCTAAACCCCAGGCTCTTCTCGGTCGCCCCTTCGGGGCTGCAAGAATGGGGGCACAATGTCGCCGCATTGGGGATTGCCCATCCACTTACCCATGTAGGGGCAGCCCCCCGTGGCTGCCCATCCGGTCCGAACGGGGACACGTAGTCGCGCCGGGGCGGCGCTTGGAACATATCCCCGTTCTTGTCGGGTGTGGTACGGGCGCCCTCGCGGGGCGTTCAATCTCTGCGGCCGCGTTCTTCGGACGGCGTTGCAGGCGCCTCGAGAGACCTAGAGCAGCTCGGCGATCTGGACCGCGTTGTAGGCCGCGCCTTTCAGGAGATTGTCGGATACGATCCACATGTCCAGCGCGCTGGGATGGGAGATGTCTTCGCGAATGCGGCCGACAAAGGTATCGCCCCGCCCCGTCGCATGCACGGCCAGGGGATAGACCTGCGCGGCGGGATCGTCCTCGACGATCACGCCCGGCGCCCGGGAGAGGACTTCGCGCGCCTGTGCGGCCGTCAGCTTGTTCACGGTTTCGACGTTAACGGATTCGCTGTGGCCGGTATGCACGGGCACGCGCACGGTCGTCGCGGTGACGCGGATGCTGTCGTCGCCCATGATTTTCTTGGTCTCGTTGACCATTTTCATTTCTTCGGAGGTGTAGCCGTTGTCTCCGAAGGCGTTGCTCTGGGGGATCTGGGGAATGCAGTTGAACGCGATGGGGTGCGGGAAGATGTGGCACACCGGTTCTTCGCCGGCCAGCACGGCCCGGGTCTGGGCGTACATCTCGTCGACGGCGGCTTTGCCCGCGCCCGACACGGCCTGGTAGGTCGAAACCACGACCCGCGTGATGGTGGCCGCGTCGTGGAGCGGCTTCAGCACCACCACCATCTGGATCGTCGAGCAGTTCGGGTTGGCAATGATGCCCTCGTGCCACGCGATATCCGCGCCGTTCACTTCCGGGACGACCAGCGGGACTTTCGGATCCATGCGCCACGCACTCGAATTGTCGACCACCACGCAGCCGTCTTTCGCCGCGAACGGGGCGAAATGTTTGCTCGTGCCCCCGCCCGCGCTGAACAGGGCGATGTCGACGCCTTTAAACGAGGTCTCGGTCATCACCTCAACCGGGATTTCTTCCCCCTTGAACGTAACGGATTTTCCCCTGGACCGGTCGGACGCAAGCGGTTTGAGCGACTTGACGGGGAAATTGCGTTCTTCGAGCACGTGCAGCATCTGCCTGCCGACCATGCCGGTGGCGCCGGCTACGGCAACGACCTTCTGAGACATGTGATCCCGACTCCTTGTATTTCCGCGTTGTAGCGGGGTGACGACCCACTCAAACCGCGTGTTCTACCTCGCGGCGGTATGCATACCCGCGCGAAGGCGCGGCATTGTAGCGAAACCTGTCGCGCAAATCACCAGGTTCCCGGCCCCGGAGGCCGGCCGCTGGCGGTGGGGCGCTCAGCCCAGAGCGCCGTCGATGGCTTTTGCCAATTCCGCCTTCGGAGTCACCCCAACGAACTGATGGGCGACTTTGCCGTCTTTGAACACGAGCAGCGTGGGAATGCTGGACACGTTGAACTTGGCGGCCAGATCATTTTCGTTGTCGACGTTGACCTTGGCGATCGTCGCCTTGCCCGCGTACTGCGCGGCCAGTTCTTCGATGGCCGGGGTCATCATGCGGCAGGGGCCACACCATTCGGCCCAGAAATCCACCAGTGTTACGCCGCTGCCAATCACACTGTCGAAATCGTCTTTGGTAAGTTCGCGCGCGTTGCCCATGCGTAAAACCTCCTGAGATAGTACTGCTGATGAGGCAAGGACGCTCAACACCCTCCTTGCCGGCGCTGGTTCAACCCTTAAAGAAAGGCCGCGGCGCCCTGAAGTATTCCCGGGAACGCCTGTTCTTTGACGAGTGCGCGTGTATTATAGCCGCCGGGCGCATCCGGCGCAAAAATCGTCCCCGGTCTGGCTGCGTCATCGCCGTATCCCGCACGCGGCGCGCCCCGTAAAGGTGCGTCAATAGTTGACTTTACGGCCGCATACTTTCTACAATTCCAGCTTCGTGCGGAGAGGTGGCCGAGTGGTTGAAGGCGCACGCTTGGAAAGCGTGTGTATGCTCGCAAGGTGTACCGAGGGTTCGAATCCCTCCCTCTCCGCCATATTCCCAATCCCGACGGGGCAACCACAGGGGTACGGGAGGCCCGGCGACCGCCGGAGCGCCTCCCCGGCCCGATGTAAAGTAAGGAACGCGCACCCGACATGGTGGGGGGCAGCCCTCGTATCCTGATCATCCGCCTGAGCGCCATTGGCGATGTGGTGCGCGTCCTGCCGGCGCTCCAGATCCTCCGCGACGCCCTGCCCGACGCCCATATCGACTGGGTCGTCGAGAAAAAATCGGCCGACGTCTGCCGCGACCACCCTTCCCTCGACGGCATCATCGTGTTTGACCGGCCCGAAGGCGCCTGGAACGCCGCGAAATCGTTTCTGGCCCTGTGCAACGCCATCCGGAACCGCCGGTACGACATCGTTATCGACTTCCACGGCATCCTGAAAAGCGGTCTGCTCGCGTGGGCGTCCCGCGCCCCGAAACGCTACGGATTTGCCCGGCCCCGGAGCCAGGAAGGCAACTTTCTGTTCACGAACCGGCGCAGCAGCCTGCCTTCACACACCCTCAACCGGGTCGAGGAGAACATGATCCTGTGCGAGGCGGTCGTGCCCGCCCGGGCCGGATGTCCCAGCGCGACCATCGAAGTCCCGCCTGAAGTGCAGGAAGCGGTAGACGACTACGTCGACCGCACCTTCGAGGCCGGAAAACGGCTTGTGGCCGTGCACGCGCCGATCGACCGCCGCGAAAAACGCTGGCCGCTGGACTATTTTGCCGAGGTCTGCGACCTGCTCATCGCCGACGGGCGGTTTGAGGTGATGCTGACCTGGGGGCCCGGTCAACAGCATATCGCGCAGACGGTCTTCGCACGGTGCCGGCGCGGTCCGGTCATCGCGCCCGAAACCCCCGATCTGAAGCACTACGCCGGGCTGGTGGGCCGCGCCAACCTCTACGTTGGCGGCGACACCGGCCCGATGCACATCGCGGCGGCCATGGGCACGCCGGTCGTCGCTATCTTCACGGGCACCAACGCGGTCCAGCACGCGCCGTACCAGAGTCCGTGCGAAGTGCTCACGCCCGAACGCGCCCACGAGCTGCTTCCACAAGGGGAAACCGCCGAAGAGGCCCTCAGTCCTATCACCCCCCCGATGGTCTACGACGCGTGCGTTCGGCTGCTCTCTCCCAAGAAGACGGCCGGGTGACACGCCCCCCGCGCCGGGGATCTGGCAATTCGGCCGCGAGTCTGCGAAAATGAACCCGGTCCGGGGGATTCCGGAACGAACGTGCGCAGGAAACCGAGTGAAGCGACAGGAAGCGAGGTCTGCCATGGGATTCGATCCAACCGTGAAACTCACCCGCGAAAACGTCAAGAGCTTGCCGCCCTTGTGCACCGATGGCGCCTGGGGCACCGAGATGGCCAAACAGGGCGGCGGCGACCCCGGCTACATCTGCGACTGCTGGAACCTTGAACGGCCCGAAACCGTCTTCGCGGTCGCCAAGGCCTACGTGGACGCCGGCGCCCAGGTCATCCTCACCAACACCTTCAACAGCAATCCGATCGCCCTGCACCGCCACAGCCTTCAGAACAAGGCCGCCGAACTCAACCGCGTGGGCGCTGAACTGTCCAAACGCGCCGCCGCCGGCAAAGCCTACGTGTTCGCGTCCATGGGCCCCTGCGGCAAGATGGTCATGATGGGCGACATCGACCCCGCCGTGGTCGAGGAAGCCGCCGCGCGGCAGGCGCACGTCCTCGAATCCGGCGGCGCCGACGCCATCATCATCGAGACCCAGAGCGACATCGCCGAAGCGGAGGCGTCTCTCAAAGGCGCGCTTCGCGGCTGCAGCCTGCCCGTGGGCGTGTCGTTCACCTTCGATTCGGGCGAAAACAACGACAAGACCATGATGGGCGTGAGCATCGCCCAGGCGTATGCCATGGCCAAGACCATCGGGGCCAGCTTCGTCGGCGCCAACTGCGGCGCGGGCATCGATACCTTCCCCAACATCGCGAAACAGTTCGCGGCCTGCGGGGGCGCTCTCCCCATCTGGATCAAGGGCAACGCCGGCCTGCCCGAGACCGACGGTCTCGGCAACATGGTCTTCCGCGCCGGCCCCGACATTTTCGCGCAGACCGTACCCCTGCTCCTCGAGGCGGGCGCGCGGTTCATCGGCGGCTGCTGCGGCTCGACCCCCGACCACGTGCGCGCCATCGCCCAGGCGATGGCCGCGGCCTAAACCCATGCGCGCCGCCTGTTGTCTGGCCGCTGTGCTGCTGGCCGCGGCCGCCGCGTTCCCGGCCGGCGCGCAGGAAGCCGGTCCCGCGGACGGCGTGCCCTTCGAACAGGCCGGGGGCCGCATCCTGGCCATCAAAACCCTGTGCAAACAGCCCGGTCGCTTCATCGGGTGGCCGTCCATCGCCCAGGCGCCCAACGGCGACCTGCTCGCGGTGTTCTCCGGCGACCGCAGCGCCCACATCTCCCCCGACGGCAAGGTCCAGATGGTCCGGAGCGCCGACGGAGGCGCAACCTGGAGCGAACCGATGACCGTGTTTGACACCCCGATCGACGATCGCGATTCCGGCATCATCCGGACGGCGAAAGGCACGATGCTCGTGAGCTGGTTCACCGGCCCCGGCGGCGGAGAATGGCAGGGCCACTGGGTCATCCGCTCCGAAGACCACGGCCACACCTGGGGCGCGCCGGTTCGCACCGGCGTCACCGCGCCGCACGGGCCGATCCAGCTCCAGGACGGCCGCATCCTCTTCGCCGGACAGCGCCCCCACGAATCGCACGGCGAAACATTCGACGTGGCCATCCAGGAATCCCTTGATGACGGCCGTTCCTGGCGTACTCTCGCCGCCTTCCCCGTGCCCGAGGGCGCGCCCATGCTCTCGTACGACGAATGCCATGTCGCCGAATGCGCCGGCGGCGGGCTCCTCATCCTGTTTCGCGACTGCTTTGAACCCCACCGCATCCGCCAGTCCGAAAGCGCCGATGGCGGCACAACCTGGACCCCGCCCCGCACGACCGCCCTGCACGGCTACCCGCCGCACGTCATCCGGCTCCGCGACAACCGCCTGCTGACCGTCTACGCCAAACGCTGGGAACCCTTCGGCCAGTATGCCTGCCTCAGCCGCGACCAGGGCGCCACCTGGGACACCGCCCGGGAGATCCGCCTCGCCGCCGCCTGGGATCCCGACATCGGATACCCCGCCTCCGTCCAGCTCGACGACGGCACCGTCTGGACCGTCTATTATCAGCCCGAACACCCCGGCGAACAGCCCTGCCTCGTCGGAACCCACTGGCGTCCCCTCGACGAATAGCGCGAAAACGCATGCCGAACAGGCGCCCGGCGAGTCCGGGCCGCCCGCAGCCGGACGGGGCGGCATACCCCGCTTTACGCCTTACTGGGGCTATTGCTCCGTCGTTTCCGCATCGGGGAGGGTGTCGGGCTGGGGGGAGCCGGTTTCATCGAGAAATTCGTCGCCGGGGCGCCAGCCGTGCCTGGAGGGGAGGTAGGCGCCGCCGGAGACGATAAGTTTCATGGCTTCTTCGACGGGCATGTCGATTTCGGTGATGTCCTCCGGGGGGAGGTAGATGAGGTAGCCGGAGGTCGGGTTCGGGGTGGTGGGCACGAACACCGCGATGAGTTCCTTGCCTTTCCTGCGCTGGACGGTCCCCTGTTCGGAGGAGGTGACGAAGGCAACGGCGGTCATGCCTTCGCGGGGGTAGTCGACGAGGCAGGCGCGCTGGAACACGGTGCCCTGGCGGTTCACGAAGACGTCGCGGATCTGGACGACGGCCTGGTAGATGCGATTGAAGAAGGGGATGAACCGGAAGAGGCGTTCGCCGAAGGCAATGAGCCGGCGGCCGATCAGGTAGCGCGCGAGGTAGCCGCTGATGAGGAAGATGGTGATGGTCAGCAGGATGCCCAGACCGGGCTGGTAGCGCACGAGGGCGAGGAAGTCCAGTGCGGGGACCCGCTCGGCGAGGGCGTGCAGGTTGAGCACGATCGCCTTGATGAGGCGCTCGATGCCGAAAACGAGTTTGCTGAGCACCCACCACGATACCCACAGGGTGATGATGAGGGGCAGCCACAGCAGAAACCCGGCGACCAGGATGCGCCAGAATTTGCCGTAGAGGAACCGGATCCCGCCCCAGAGGCTTCTGTCAGGAGACGGACTGGCCATGGTGTCCATTCGAGTTGGGTTCATGCGGTTGCACCCCGTAGGCCTCTCTGGCCTCGGGGAGGATTTCGACGCGGATCCGGGAGATGTAATTGAGGCCGCCCTCGAGCACGGTGATTCGGAAACCGTTATGCATGATCACTTCGCCCTGCGCGGGAATGCGGCCCGCCACGTGCATCAGCCAGCCGCCGATGGTTTCGACCTCGTCGTCTTCAATAACGAGTTCCATGAACTCGGCGGCTTCTTCGAGGCTCATGCGGGCGTCGACGACGTAGGCCTCGGGGCCCACGCGCTGGATGGGTTTGGGTTCGCGGTCGTGTTCGTCCTGGATCTGTCCGAAAATCACTTCGAGGATGTCTTCCAGGGTGATGAGGCCGTCAGTGCCGCCGTATTCGTCGATCACGATGGCGATGTGCTGTTTCTGGCGCTTCATCTCCTCGAACACGTCGCCGAGGGTGATCGTGTCGGGCACGTGCATGATCTCACGGACGAAAGGCCGGATGTCCCCGTTGCCGGAATGGGTGTCAAGCAGAATGTCGTGGGCCGTGACGGTCCCGATGATCTGATCGATGGACTCGTGGTAGATGGGGATGCGCGTCTTGCCCGTTGCTTCGAACGTGGCAAGCAGCTCCGAACGGGTAGTGGTGTCGGGCAGGGCGCTGATGTCGATGCGGGGCACCATGATCTCCTTCGCCTGCAAGTTCTGGAGATCGATGATGGCGTGGATCATGCGCTGCTCTTCGGCGTCGATGGTGCCGTGCTGGGCGCTCTCGTCCACCAGAACGCGCACGTCTTCCAGGGTGGACATGAGCGGGCTGAGGTAGCTGCGTTTGTCGCGCCGGCGAAACAGCGTTTGCGTGAGCCAGGACACCGGCCTGGCGACCGGCGCCAGCATCCAGTAGAACGCGTTGATGACCGGGAACAGCGCCAGGGTGAGCCGGCTGGGGTGGGCGCGAAACACGCTTTTCGGGAGGATTTCTCCAAACACAAGCAGGAGCGGGGTCACGACCACCATCGCCAGGAGTTCACTCCAGCGCGCCACGGAGGCGGCCTGGGCGGGGTCGGCCGCGCTGACGCCCAGCAGCATGTTGAATTCCTGCGTGATCGCCATCGTGCCGGCCATCGTGGCGATGTTGGTGCCGATCAGGAGCATGGCGAGCATCTGTTCGGGCCGTTCGATGTACCGGAGCAGTCCGCGCGCGCGCGGGTTGCCTTCCTCTTCCGCCAGGTAGCGGATGCGGATCGTGTTGGTCGATACAAACCCCGTCTCGTATCCCGCAAACAAGGCCTGGAACACGATGGCGATAAAAAACACGCCGAGCAGGGCCAGGGCGGCCGTCATCATGGCTGGGCGCCTCCTTCTTCCGCGGCAGGTGCGCCGTCGGAACCGGACGCCAGTTCGATGCGGACCGATTCGACGCGCTTCCCCTCGCACCGCTCGACCACGAACCGCACGCCGTGCTGCTCGAGCACGTCGCCCGCCTCGAGAATGCGGTCGCTCATCTGCATGAGGTATCCGGCCACCGTCTCGTGCTCTTCGTCTTCGAGCTTGATCCGGAGGATCTCGCTCAACTCGTCGAGCGGCAATCCGCCGTCGACGCGGAACACATTCTCGCCGATGCGCTCGTAGGGCGGCAGTTCCTGTTCGTCTTCGTCCATGATGTCGCCCACGACCTCTTCCACGGCGTCTTCGAGCGTCACGATGCCGGCGGTGCCGCCGTACTCATCGACGACGATGCCGAGGTGGGTCCGGCCCTGCTGCGCGCGGCGCACGAACTGCGGAACGGTCATGGTCTCGGGCACGAACAGCGGCGGCCGCAAAAACGCGCTGACCGGCCGGTCCGTTTCACCTTTGGCGAAGGCGGGCAAGAGGTCTTTCATCACAATGACGCCGCGGATGTGGTCCATGTCATCCTCGAACACCGGCATGCGCGAGTATTCGTGTTCGCGGTAGGCGTCGAGGGCTTCCTGGACCGTAGCCGAGAACGGGAGCGCGACGACGTCGGGCCGGGGCGTCAAGACTTCGCGCAGCTTGGTGTCGGTGAATTCGAGAATGCCCTGAATCATCTGGCGCTCGCCCTTTTCGATCGCGCCGTGGGATTCGCCCGTCGACAGGGCCGCCTTGAGTTCTTCGTCCGTGATGAACGGTGCGGCGCGCATTTCGTTGAACCGGGTGGCGCGGAAGATGAGGTCGGTCAGGCGCAGGAGACCGTTGCGCAACGGCGCAAGCACCCGGTCGGCCAGGCTGAGCGGCAGGGCGGCGGCCCGGGCCAGGGGTTCGGCAGCCCGCACGGCCACAATCTTGGGCGAGATCTCGCCAAAAAACACCAATACCGCCGTGCACGCCGCAACCGCCGCGGGATACGCCACCGGGGTGCTCCACCCGAACGCGTGTTCAAAATAGTGCTGGACCCGCGTGCCCAGCAATACCGAGATCAGCACGTTCACCGTCGTGTTGCCCACCAGGATCGTGGTCAACAAGCGTCCGGGAGACTGCATCATCGTGGTGATGAACCGCCCGGAAAGCGACTGTTCCTCCGAGATCACCCGCAGACGCAGCCGGTGAATGGAAAAAAAGGCCGTCTCGGACCCCGAAAAAAAGGCCGAAAAGCCCAGCAGCACCACCACGAACGCCAGTACGGGCACGGGCAGAAAGTCCGTAAACCCCGCCGCGTCCGCGGAATCCACGCCGACCGCCGCGTCCGCGGCAGAGCCGGCAGGCTGCCCGCCGAAAACGACCGCCAGAAGCACCACGGCCACCGTCACGCCCAGCACCTTTGCGCGCGTACTTCGATAAGGCCCCGCGTCATCGTCCAATTGCGACTCGTCTCCCATGCCACTCACTTCAGGTGTTCCGCACGCTTCTTCGGCGCGCCCGGCCACGCGTGGCCGAGGGGGATGTCCAGGTATTCCGCCTGTTTTTCCGCCATGACGCGCCGCGCCGGCGCATCGCCATGCGTGTAATTCAGCAGGTGCAGCAATCCGTGGCAGAACAAGAGGCGCACCTCGTCCCGCATCGCGCCGCGTTCGCCCCGGCAGTGCCGCTCCACGGTTTCCAATGATATCACGATGTCGCCCAGAATCCGAAGTCCGCTCCCCGGTTGCCCGGCCTGGCCAAAGGAGAGCACGTCGGTCGGGCGGTCGCGCTTCCGGTATTCCCGGTTCAAGTGCGTGATGCAGGGGTCATCGCAGAAGAGCACGCTCACTTCGACGGCCCCGCTGATTCCTTCGCCCGCGCACACACGTTCCGCCAGCCGCCGCAGCGCGTCCGCGCGGTACAAACGCTTGCGGGCGGACTGATTGCTCACGGCCAGCTCGACGGCGAGCGGCGTCTTGCCCCGCTTCACGACTCGTGTCCTCCACGCAGCGCCACGACGTTGGGCGCCTTGGGTTCGGGGGTCTCTTTCTGGTCCGGGTAGATGATCCGCTGGTGCGCAAAACTCACCAGGCGCGAGGTCACGATGTCCTTGATGATGTCGAGATCCTTCAGCGTAAGATCGCATTCATCGAACTGGCCGTCATCGGCGCGGGCCTTGACGATCTTGTCGACGAATTCGCGGATCCGTTCTTCGTTGGGGTTCTTGATCGAGCGCACGCCGGACTCGGTGGCGTCGCAGATCATCAGGATGGCGGTCTCGCGGCTTTGCGGCTTCGGTCCGGGATAGCGGAAATCTTCTTCCCGCACGTCGCCGTGTTTCTGCTGCGCGAGGGCTTCCTGGTAGAAGAAACTGATCAGGCACGTGCCATGATGCTCCAGAATGCCGTCAACGATCGGTTTCGGCAGATGCATTTCGCGGGCCATTTCCGCGCCTTCCAGGACATGCGAGGCGATGGCGCGCGCGCTCAGCCGGGGCGTGAGTTCGTCGTGGATGTTGACCCCGGCCTGGTTTTCCACGAAATACTCGGGGCGGCGCAGTTTGCCGATGTCGTGATAGTACGCGCAGACCTGCGCGAGCAGGCCGTTTGCGCCGATGGCGTCGGCGGCGGCCTCGGCCAGTTGTCCGAGGCGCTGGCTGTGCGCATTGGTCGCGGGGATCTCGATCGCCATGCGGCTCAGGATCTCGTTGTTGAGGTCGGAGTATTCGAGCAACTGGATGTCGGTGGTGATGCCGAACACGCGCTCGAGCGGCGAGAGCAGGCCCGGCACCAGGAACAGGCAGAGCAGGCCGTTCAGGCCAATCAGCAAGAGCGTGCGCAACGCCTGTTCGGTGAGCAGGTCGCCCGTGGCCAGAAGCACCGCGGACACGGTGATGAGCCCGATCACCGTGGCCTTGACCGACGCGCGGGTCATGTCGCTCCGGCGGCGCACCACGCGAATGCTGAACACGCCCGCCAGGCACATGGCGCTCTGGACCAGGAACAGGCCCCAACTGTATTCGTAGACGATGGAAAGCAGGACCGTGGTCAGCAGGCTGCCGATCATGGCCACGCGCGTATTGATGAGGATAGCGAGCAGGATGGCGCCCGCGGCTGCCGGCACGACGAAGCCCGACGGGTCCGAAATGGAGATGATCGTGCCCGCAACGACCGTCACGCACAGAATCAGCAGCGTGACATTGGTCTGCTGGGGCGGATCGGCGCGACGGTCGCGCACGGCCCGCAACGCCTGCAACAGACAGGCAAGCACCAGCGCCACCAGGACCATGCGCGCCCCCAGCTCGACGAGATAGCGCTGCATGGGGCGGTGCGCGCGTTTCGCCGCCAGGTAGGCCTCGTATTTGGCGATCGCGGCTTCGGTCCACTCCTCGCGCGCATTGATGATGATGTGCCTGCGGGGAACATGCACCGTCTTGGGCTCGATTTTCGCGGCGGCTTCCTCGCGCTCCGAGGCGGTCCCGACACTGTCGAATTCGAGCGTTGCGGTCGTGAACGCGTCCGCGACGGCCACCGCCCCCGCCAG
>JAAYAQ010000085.1 GCA_012719295.1 Candidatus Hydrogenedentota bacterium
CGGGCCCGCACCTACCTCAATCACGCCACCGAATTCCGCAATTCCGACATTGTACGGCGCTTCGAGAAGGTGCGTATCCGGCCATAGAGGCGGCAACCGCGCGGATTACATTGACCCCTGCCGCGCCCGCGCGTATCATGACTTACGGGTATACGAAGTTCGTCAATGCGCGCCCGGCGCAACGCTGACGGCGCTGGGGATGCCCACATAAACCATGGGGATGGGACCAGTCATGACAATGAGATTCGCCTCCATCGCGTGCATGCTCTGCTGCACCCTTGCGTTTGCCGCCGAGGAAACGGCTCCCGCGCCCGAGACCGGGGCGGCGCCGGCCACCGTCGAGGCCGGGGCGGCGTCGCAAAATGACCCCGGCGGCGTGGACGCCCTCATCAGCACCCCGCCGATGCAGGAGACCATGGACGCCATCGGCGCGTACCTGTCTCAGCACGAGGACCTCGCGGAACGGCCCGCCGAAGGCGAAATGCTCACCCTCACCGTCCGCGGCTGCGTCGATCTGGCATTGGCGAACAACGAGAAGATCTTCCAGGCCGAGAGCGACATCGAGGCGGCGCGCGCGCGCATCGGTCAAGCCCGCTCTCAGATGCTTCCCCAACTGGCCACGAGCCTCACGTTCGTTCATACCGAGTTTAACGAGCGCAATCCGGGGGGCGTCCTGGCCAAGCTGGGCGGCGGCGGCAGCGGCGCCGGGTTCATCAACACCGGCGACCCCGCCACGTCCATCCTGCTCAATATCCTCGGTTCCGTCGCGCAGAATTACCTGACCGACCGGATGACTCCCCAGACCCAGCCCGGCGACGACCTCCGCATCGAGATCTTCACCGCCGACCAGGTGTTGTACGCAGGGGGACGGATCCGCGCCGCCATCGACGCCGCGCGGTTCCTCACCGAGTCCCAGGAGTGGCAGAAAGCCGTCACGCTCGCCCAGGTCGAATACGACGCCAAACAGGGCTTCTACGACGTCCTGCTGGTCGCGTCCCTGGTCGAGGTGGCGGCCGAGAGCGTCCGGACCTTCGAGCGCAACCTCACCGACGCCCAACAGATGTTTGACGTGGGGACCATCAGCAACTTTGAAGTTTTGCGGGCCAAGACCGAATTGGGCGCCCGGAAATCCGAGCTGGTGGCCGCAAAGAACGCGCTGCGTCTCGCCGAAGCCAATCTTCGCCGCGTGCTGTTCGTCGCGGAGAATACCCGGCTGCAGCTCGACCCCAGCATCGAGTGGCGGCCCGCCGATACCCCGGTCGCGGACTACGTCGCACGGGCCCTCGAGAGCCGCCCCGAGATCGCCGCCCTGCGAAAGGCCCTCGAGGCCGCCGAACAACAGGTCAAGGCCGCCAAGGGCCAGTACCTCCCCACGGTCGGATTGCAGGCGGAGTACTCCAATACCGACGAAGGCGGCCTGGCCACGCCCGACGGGTGGACCTTCGGTCTCGGCGCCCAGTACGACATCTACATGGGGGGAAAACGGAAATATGACGTGCTGGAGGCGCGCGCCCAGGTCACGAGCCTCGAACATCAGCTCGCCGATCTCGAACGCCTCGTCGAACTCGACGTGACCCAGGCCCACATCAGCATCCAGGACGCGATGGCCAAGATGGAAAGCGAGCGCGGAAACGTGACTTTGGCCCAGGAAGGGCTCCGGCTCGCGGAACTGCGGTTCCAGGAAGGCGTCGGCACGCAATCCGAAATCCTCGACGCCGAGCTCGCCCTCACCAACGCCCAGTCTTCGCTGTTCCAGGCCTTGCGGGAATATGCCGTCGCCAATGCGGCACTCGAACGCGCTACGGGGAACAGCTGGTGGCGCGGCAAGGAGGAATTCACGCAGGCCCTTCCCGCGCCTGAAGACGCGCGGCCAGACGGAGACGGCGGGAACGGATGAACGCCAGCGCCCTGCCGGCCGGGGGTTCACAGGACTTCACAGGCGCCCCGGCCTGCCGGCGGCGAGGCGGTGTTACCCGAGGATCTTACGTCCTTCCGACGACTTGATGCCGGAGATGATGCGGTCGAAGGCCTGCTCGTTGCTGCACGCCGAGACGGCCTCTTCGCGCGTGACCGTACCCGCCTGGAACAGCTCGACCGCATGCTGGTCGAACAGTTTCATGTCGCTGTCCACTTCGATGATCTGGTGCAGGCGCTCGATCTCGCCTTCGAGGATGGCGTCGCGCACGAGCGGGCCGCCCCCCAGCAGAATTTCGACGCACGGCACGCGGCCGCCGCCCTTGCGCCGGAGAAGACGCTGGCAGACCACCCCGCGCAGGGCATAGGCCAGCTCCTGCCGGATGAGATCGCGCTCCGCCTGCGGGAAATAACTGATGACGCGGTTCACCGTATCCACCGCCGTCATGGTGTGCAGCGTGCTGAACACCAGGTGGCCCGTTTCCGCCGCGCTGATGGCGGCGCGAATCGTCTCCATGTCGCGCATCTCGCCGACCAGGATCACGTCGGGATCTTCGCGCAGCGCCCCGCGAAGCGCGTTGGCGAACGAAAATGTGTCGCGCCCGACCTGCCGCTGTGAAATGATGCTTTTCTTGTCCTTATAGACGAATTCCACGGGGTCCTCGACGCTGATAATGTGGCAGTGCCGCTGCTCGTTGATGTAGTCCAGCATCGAGGCCAGCGTCGTCGACTTCCCGCTGCCCGTCACCCCGCACACGAGAAACAGTCCGCGGTGGCTGTGGGCAATATTGCGAACCACCATCGGAATGTTGAGCTGTTCGAACGGCACCGGCGCCTCCGGGATGAGACGTACCGCGAGCGCCATGGCCCCGTGCTTGAAATAGCCGCTTACCCGCAGATACCCGATCCCCGTCGCATGGAAGTTGAAGCTGCTCTCCCGTTCCGCCTCCAGCAGTTCAACCTCCTTGGGGCCGCCCAACTGGAACACCATGTCCTGCATGTCGTCCGCGCTCAGCACGCTGTGCCCTTCGAGAGGCATCAGGTCGTTGTCCACGCGGATGTAAGGCGGCGACCCCGCGCGGAGATGCAGATCAGAAGCGTCCCGCTCCCTCATGATTTCAATCAACACGTTGATGTTGATATTGGTCCGCCGGTACTTTTTGACCGAGACCTGCCAGGAGCGCGACCGCAGGGATTGCACCGCGGAATCGTCAATGATTTTGTCCGCGGGCGCCAGCCGGGCCAGTTGCCGCCACTCAAACGGCGGCAGATTCACGACCAGCGACCCGTTTTTCTGCAGCACCTGGTTCGGGATGTTGGCTTTGGTGAGGCTGGCCGACACCTGCTCCGCGGTGAACCCGTCCTTCGGCTTCAACGTGATTCGCAATGAATCCACGCGGTTGTCAAAATCGGTCCCGGAGAGCAGTATGGTGCAATCGTGCGTCTCAAAGAAAAGTTCTTCCGGGTACCCCACTTCCCGGATGTGTTCTCTCACGCCGATCTGCAACACATCGAAAATGGACGTTTTTGAATTGGTGCCTATTACCATGGAAATGCAACCCTTTACACGGAGAGATTCACTGACCATAACCTGAAACAGCAAACACAAAAGCTTAGCATGGAAAAGGATTTCGTGTCAAAAGACCGGCGTCTGAGTATGCTACCGCGCCTGCGGCGCTTCAGGGAAGATACCATCGGTCTCGGAATCGGGCAGAGTGACCGGATGAGCCGTCTGGAGGCGGGCGCCGGCGCCCACGTTGACACGCTCGATCCCCCTTTCTATAATGCCACTCTCTACTTGGTCGCAGTCAGCCACCCAGGCCGGGATTCAGGAAACCATGAACACAACGAACCGTATCTCCGAAGGACTTTCTTTCGACGACGTGCTGATTCGCCCCGCGAAATCCGAAGTCCTCCCGCGCGAAGTCGACACGTCGACGCGCCTGACTCGAAACATCCCCCTGCAAATCCCGCTGCTGAGCGCCGCGATGGATACGGTCACGGAGGCGCGGCTCGCCATCGCCATTGCCCAGGAAGGCGGGCTGGGCGTGATTCACAAGAACCTCACCATCGACGAGCAGGCCTCGGAAGTGGACCGCGTGAAACGGTCCCAGGCGGGCATCATCACGGCGCCCATCACGCTGCGGCCCCACAACACCGTGCAGGATGCCGAAGACCTGATGGCCCGGTTTCACGTGTCGGGCGTGCCCATCGTTGACGAACACGGCCGCCTGGTGGGCCTTCTCACCAACCGCGACCGCCGGTTCCTGGAAGATCTCGACGTGCCCATCGAATCCGTGATGACCAAAGACAACCTGGTGACCGTGCCTCCGGGGACGACCCTTGAACGGGCCAAGGAACTCCTCCACAAGCACCGCATCGAAAAACTGCCCATTGTGGCCAAAGACGGCGCCCTCGTGGGCCTGATCACGATCAAAGACATCATGAAGGCGCGCGATTACCCCTCCAGTTGCAAAGACGACATGGGCCGGTTGCGCGTCGGCGCGGCGCTTGGCGTGGGTCCCGGCGAAATCGACCGTGCCCGCGCGCTTATCGGCGCGAAGGTGGACGTGCTCGTGGTCGACACCGCCCACGGCCACACGAAGCTTGTCCTCGAGACGGTGCGCCAAATCAAGGAAGCGTTCCCGGAAGTCGACCTGGTTGGCGGCAACGTCGTCACCCGCGAAGGCGCGGCCGACCTGATCGCCGCCGGTGTGGACGCCATCAAGGTGGGGGTCGGGCCCGGCTCGATCTGCACCACCCGCGTGATCGCAGGCGCGGGCATGCCCCAATTGAGCGCCATCATGGAAGTGGCCGAAGTGGCCCGCGAAAAGGGCGTTCCCGTCATTGCCGACGGCGGCATCAAGTATTCGGGCGACATCGTCAAAGCCATCGCCGCGGGCGCCGACAGCGTCATGATCGGCAGCCTCTTCGCCGGCACCGCCGAAAGCCCCGGCGACACCGTGCTGTACGAAGGCCGCACCTACAAGGTCATTCGCGGCATGGGTTCCGTGAAGGCCATGCAGCGCGGAAGCAAGACCCGCTACATGCAGTTCGAAGAAGACCCCGGCAAACTCGTGCCCGAGGGCATCGAGGGCCGGGTGCCGTTCCGCGGCCCCCTGGCCGACTACGTCCACCAGCTCATCGGCGGGTTGCGTTCCGGCATGGGCTACTCCGGATGCCGCGCCATCGCGGACCTCCAGACCAAGACCCAGTTCGTCCGCGTGACCGCGTCCGGGATCCGTGAAAGCCATCCGCACGACGTGACCATCACCGAAGACGCCCCCAACTACCAGGTCCCGAGGTGAGTGCATGGAAGCCGAACAACACCCCGTCGTCGTCCTGGACTTCGGCGCGCAATACAGCAAACTGATCGCGCGGCGCGTGCGTGAGAGCCGCGTGTTCAGCCTCATTGTTCCCTACGACACGCCGCTCGATGCGTTGCGCCGGCTCGAGCCCGGCGCGATCATCTTCAGCGGAGGCCCGGCGAGCGTGCACGCGCCCGGTGCGCCCATGCCCGATCCCGGCGTGTTCGAGCTCGGCGTGCCGATCCTCGGCATCTGTTACGGCGTGCAGCTCTTTGCCCACATGCTGGGGGGAAAGGTCCGCCGTTCCGATAAGCGCGAGTACGGCATCGCCCATCTTGCCCGGGCCGGCGCCGGGCCCCTGTTCCAGTCCGTCCAACCGCAGACCCAGGTCTGGATGAGCCACGGCGACGCCATCACCGATCTGCCGCCCGGGTTCGAGGTCCTCGGCACCACCGAGAACTGTCCCTATGCCGCCATCGCCGACCCCGCGCGCAAGCTCTACGGCGTCCAGTTCCATCCCGAGGTCGTGCACACCCCCGAAGGCAGCGCCATCCTCGCCAATTTCCTGCACGGCGTCTGCGGTCTGGCCGACCGGTGGACCATGGGCTCGTTTGTCGAGGCGGAGATCGAGCGCATCCGGGCCCAGGCGGGCAACCGCCACGTGTTGTGCGCCCTGAGCGGCGGCGTCGATTCCAGCGTCACGGCCGTGCTCATTCATCGCGCGCTGGGCGACCAGCTCACCTGCGTCTTCGTCAACAACGGCCTGCTGCGCAAAGGCGAGCCCGAGCTGGTCCAGCGGGTGTTTCGTGACAATTTCCACATCGACTTGCGCTACGCCAACGCGGAAGACCGGTTCCTGGCCGCTCTGGCGGGCGTCACCGAACCGGAGCAGAAACGCAAGATCATCGGCAACCTGTTTATTGAGGTGTTCGAGGAAGAAGCCCGCGCCATCGGCGATGTGGAGATCCTGGCCCAGGGCACGCTCTACCCCGACGTCATCGAGAGCGTGTCCGCCACCGGCGGCCCGTCGGTCACCATCAAGAGCCATCACAATGTCGGCGGCCTGCCCGACAAGATGCATCTGGAACTGCTCGAACCCCTGCGGGAACTGTTCAAGGACGAGGTGCGCGCCCTGGGCCGCGAGCTTGGCCTGCCCGAGGAGATCGTCGGCCGCCACCCCTTCCCCGGTCCGGGCCTCGGCGTGCGGTGCGTCGGCGCGGTGACCCGGGAACGGCTGGACACCCTGCGCGAGGCCGACGCCATCTTCATCGAGGAGATCAAGCGCGCGGGGCTGTACCACGACATCTGGCAGGCCCTGGTGTGCCTGCTCCCCGTCCGGAGCGTCGGCGTGCAGGGTGACGAACGTTCCTACGAAGAGGTGTGTTCGCTGCGCGCCGTGACCTCGGAAGACGCCATGACCGCCGACTGGTTCCGGTTCCCGCCGGAGGTGCTGCAGCGCGTGGCCAACCGGATCTGCAACGAGGTGCGGCACATCAACCGCGTGCTCTACGACATCACCTCGAAGCCGCCCGGCACCATCGAGTGGGAGTGATCCTCCCGACGTTCCTCAGCTCCATTCCATTGTCTCGAGGTGGCGGCGAAGCTGCGCGGCCGTGCGAAATTTCTTCACGATGAGCGACTGTTTCAACCCGCAGCAGATCGCTTTGACCTCCGGGCGCTGCGACGCATACCATTTCGCGCCTCCCAGCGCGTCGTAAAACAGGCGGATCGCCGAGCACACGTCGTCTTCGATATGCTCGCGGGTGCGCCGGCCCCAGTGATACAGATCGACCAGTTTCACCTCGAACCGGAGCCCCTTGCGCTCCACCATCACATTCTCGAGATGCAGGTCGCCGTGGTATTCGCCGCGGCGGTGGATCTCCTCGAGCCCCGCGGCGATCGGATACAGCAGGTGCAGCCCTTCAAACGCGTGCAGGCGTTTCCCCGGCTGGCGCGCAATGAACGCCGGAAGCAGTTCGCCCCGGACATAATCGCTCACCAGGAACGTGATCTTCGTCCCGCGGTAAGTGAACGTGTCTTGCGTGTGGTACGTGATCAAAATGGGACAGTCCTGGAGCTTGTCCAGCTTCGTGGCATAGAACCGCACCGCGCGGTTGCCCGGATTCCGCTGCGGGAAAAACAGTTTCGCGGCCCGTTCCACCCCCGTGGCGAGTTCCGTCACATGGTAGACCTCGCCCTCCCAGCCGTACCCCAGCAAGGGTCCCACGACGTACTTGCTTCCCAGGCGGCGGCCGGGCGCCAGATTGAACCGCTCTATCACCAGGTCCCCCGAAGACATGCTGCCTGACTCACCTTCCCGTGTGAACCGCGCCCACCCCCAAGCCCCTGCATCATACGCCTTGCACGCCGCGATTGAAAAGTCCCGCGCCGCCGGGATCCGTGTCCGGCGGATGGCCGCCTCCCCCTACCGCGCCGGGAGCACAATCCGGAAGGTGCTGCCCTTGCCGGGCGCACTCTCGACCTCCACCCGGCCGCGATGGACGTGCACGATGTGCTTCACGATCGCCAGGCCGAGCCCCGTCCCCCCCATGGCGCGGCTGCGCGCCTTGTCGACGCGGTAAAAGCGCTCAAACAGGCGCGGCAGATGTTCCGGCGCAATCCCGCATCCCTCGTCGCGCACGCTCACCGTGAGATCCCCGTTCGTGCGTTCGGCGGCGATGAACACCGTCTTGCCGGATTCGCTGTATTTCACGGCGTTGTCGAGCAGATTGGCAAGGGCCTGCTCGAACAGGGGCCCGTTGACCCGCGCGGTCAGGCCGTCCTCGCACTGCACAACGACCGATACCCCTTTCTCGACGGCTTTGTGCGAACAAATCTGTACCGCCGACTGCAGGCAGGTCTTGAGCGCTACGGACTCCAGGACGAGCTCCATGCGGCCGCCTTCCTGCTCCATGCGCGACAACGCCAGCAGGTCCTCGAGGATCGCCGCCAGCCGGTCCGCCTGTTTCCCGATGATCTTAAGAAAGCGGTCCAGCTCCTCCGGATCGTTCTGGGCATGCTGCTGGATGGTCTCCACAAACCCCTTGATCGACGTGATCGGCGTCCTCAATTCATGCGACACATTCGCCACGAAATCCTGCCGCACCTGCTCCAGGCGACGAAGCTGTGTCAGGTCGTGCAGGACGATGGCCGCGCCCATGGCGTGTCCCCGCGCGTCGCGCAGCACGGAACCGTGCATATGCAACACCTGCCCCCCGCGCTCGTGGAGCACCACTTCTTCCTCCACCGGCCCGCTGGCGCTGCGCACATGGCCGACAAACCGCTGAAACGCCGCGTTGCGGACGACATCCGCAAGACCGTGACCCACGGTTTCCTCGACGTCTACCCCCAGCAGGCGCCCGGCCGCCTGGTTCAGCGCCACGATCGTGTCCTCCACGTCCACGGCGAGCACCCCCTCGACCATGCTTGCCAGGACGGCTTCCTGCAGATTGCGCTGGCTGATGACCGTCCGGATACGCTCGTCGAGCTGGGCCGCCATCCGGTTCATCGCTTCCGCCAGCGACGCGAACTCCTCGAGATCCGGCACGGCCAGGCGTTCCGCGAAGTCGCCCTGCGCGAACCGGTCCGCGCCCCGGCGCATGACAGCCAGGGGCCGCGCAATCCGCTGCGCCATGAACCAGCTCACCAGCGCCGCCAGCACGGCGATCACCGCCCCCCCCAGGAGCAGGCGGGCGTTGAAAAACCAGAGGGAACGCTGGATAAACGTCAACGGCACGCCCAGCCGGATGATGGCGGCCATGCCGCCGTCCGAATACACCGGCAACGCGACGGACATCACCCGCTCGCGGAGCGGCGCGCTGTATCCGATGGCGCGGCCCTCGCCGGACCGTTTGGCGGCCCGGATCTCGGGGCGGTCGATCTGGTTGGCGCCGGGTTCCGGCCGCCGGTTTGAATCCGCCATCACCCGCCCGTCGGGGTACAGCACGGTAACGTGCGCGCCCGCCAGTTCCGCCCAGGAACGCGCCTCCTCCTGCATGCCCGCGGGATCCCGGGCCAGCCCCTGCAGCACCAGCGGCCCCAGCAAGCGCGCGCGGACCAGCAGATCATCCCCCAGACTCTGGTGATAAAACCCGTTGATCGAATAGGAAGCAAATCCGCCGATAGCCAGCAACGCCGCGAGCGTCACCAGAAGGTAAGAGGGATACAGCCGCCCTATCAGACGCCGTTTCCGCATCGATGACCGCCTACTCCCGAAACCGGTAGCCAATGCCCCTCACCGTTTCAATGTAGTCCGCGTCCGGACCGAGCTTCTTCCGCAATCCCGCCACCTGAACGTCCACCGACCGCTCCGTCACCGCGTAGTTCGGGCCGCGCACCGCGTCCACGATCTGGGAGCGCGTGAACACCCATCCCGGGCGCCGGGCGAGCACATGCAGCAACCGGAATTCCGTCCAGGTCAGGGCTACGGGCTTGCCGTCAAGCAGCACCTCGTGCCGGCCCGGGTGAATCACCAGATTCTGAACGTGAAGCGTATCGGTTTCCGCGGCCGTGGCCCGCTGGCGGCGGCGCAGCACCGCCCGCACCCGCGCGAGCAGCACCCGCGGACTGAACGGCTTGGTCACATAATCGTCGGCGCCCAGTTCCAGCCCCGACACGATGTCCGGTTCCTCGCCTTTCGCCGTCACCATGATCACGGAGACCGCCTGCGTGCGATGGTCCTGTTTCAACCGGCTGCAGACCTCCAGGCCGTCGATGCTCGGCAGCATCAGGTCGAGGCAGATCAGGTCCGGCGGCGACGCGACGGCCTCTTTCAGGCCGTCCTCCCCGGTCTTCGCCGTGGCGACCTGATACCCCTCCTTCGCGAGGTTGTAGCGGAGCAGTTCCAGGATGTCTTCGTCGTCCTCGACGACCAGGATGCGTTCTTTTGCCATCGCTCACCCCTGCTCCGGTGGTTCGTCCGTCCCCGTGGGCGCCGTGCGGTAGTCTTCCGTCCGGTGCCGCACGATCTCCCCCTCGACCAGATAGATGACGTCTTCGGCGATATTGGTTGCCAGATCGGCAATGCGCTCCAGATGCCGCGACACGTTCAGGAGGTGGCTCAGCGAATCGATGTCTACCGGATACGCATGCATGCTCTGTTTCACCAGGCCGTACATCTCCCGGTTCAGCGCATCCACCTCGTCGTCGGCCAGGCACACCCGGCGCGCCAGGCTTGCCGACACGTTCACCAGCGAATCCAGGCTCATTTTCAGCATCTGCTGGGCCTTGTCGGCCATGGCCGCGAAATCGAGATGCACGTTTACCGGCGATTGTTCCGACAGGTACAACCCGCGCTCGGCGATATTGACCGCTTCGTCGCCGGTACGTTCGAGATCGTTGTTGATCTTGAGCACGGCGATGATGAAGCGCAGGTCGATCGCCACCGGCTGGTACAGCGCCAGCATCTTGAGGCATTCCTCTTCGATGTCCACCTCGAGCTGATCGATCGCGTCATCGTTGGCGATCGCCTGGCGGGCCAGCTCGCCGTCCCGCGCAATCACCGACTGCACCGCCAGGCGCACATTCTCCTCCACGCGGCCGCCCAGCACCAGGATGTGGTTCTTCAGCTTCTTGATCGCCCGCTCCAGGTGTATCGACATCGCTCGCTCCTCAATTATCCGAACCGGCCCGTGATGTAGTCTTCGGTGCGTTTCTCGCGCGGCAGGGTGAAGATGTTCGTCGTGATCCCGAACTCGATCAGCGAACCCTCGTAAAAGAAGGCCGTGTAGTCCGACACGCGCGCCGCCTGTTGCATGTTGTGGGTCACGATCACGATCGTGTAGTTCCCGCGCAACTCGCCGATCAGTTCCTCGATATGGGCCGTCGCCCGCGGATCCAGCGCCGACGTCGGCTCGTCCATGAGCAGAATTTCCGGATCCACCGCCAGCGCCCGCGCAATGCACAGGCGTTGTTGCTGCCCCCCCGACAAGCCCAGCGCATTCTGGTGCAGCCGGTCCTTCACCTCGTCCCACAACGCCGCGCGCCGCAGGCTCCGTTCCAGAATCGCGTTCAGCGCCGGCCGGTTCCGCACGCCCAGTCGCCGCGCGCCATACACCACGTTCTCGTAAATCGATTTCGGAAACGGGTTCGGCTTCTGAAACACCATCCCGACCTTCTGGCGCAGGGTCACCACGTCGATGTCCTTCCCGTATACGTCAAACCCGTCGAAGCGCATCCGGCCGCGGGTCCGGCAATCGGGCAGGAGGTCGTTCATCCGGTTCATGGCGCGAAGAAAGGTGCTCTTGCCGCATCCGCTCGGCCCGATGATCGCCGTCACCATGCCCCGGGGAATGGCCATGTCGACCGTCTTCACCGCCTCGTGTTCGCCGTAGAACACCGAGAACTGTTCGGTGATCAGGTGCGGCTCCCGGGTCTCCAGCGGCGGGATGTCGCTGATATCCCGCGGCCCGCGCGCCGCCTCCACCAATGAGTACTCCGCCATGGACCCTATCCTTTCAGCTTCTTCGCGATGCGCGCGCGCAGCACGATAGCCGTCGTGTTCAAGACTAGCACAAGCGCCACCAGGGTAAGAACCATGCCAAACTGCACGTGGCGGATCTGCTCGGCCGCTTCGTGTTCCGTCGCCAGATTGTAGATGTTCCAGGGCAGCGCCGGTGTCGGATTCGTGAATACCTGGCCCGGGTGGAGGGCGTGCCCCACGCTCACGGCCGCCGTGAAGATGATCGGCGCCGTCTCGCCCGCCGCGCGGCCCATGCTGAGCACGATGCTGGTCAGAATCCCCGGAAGCGCCGCGGGCAGCACCACCGTCGCCACCATGCGCCATTTCGACGCGCCAAGACTCAGCGCCGCCTCCCGGTAGGTCTTGGGAACCGCCCGGATCGCCTCCTCGGAGGCCCGGATGATGGTCGGCAGCACCAGCAAGGCCAGCGTCAGCGAGCCCGCGAGCACACTCTTCGACGGCGAAACATGCAGCGTGTTGATGAAGAACGCCAAACCGAACAGGCCGAACACGATGCTCGGCACGCCCGCCAGGGTGCTGATGCAGGTCCGCAGCAGGCTCAACATGAGCGATTCCCGCGCATATTCGACCAGATAGATCGCCGCGATGACGCCCATGGGCACCGCGAACAGCATCGCCCCCAGCGTCAGGTAGATCGTTCCCAGAACTTCCGGCCAGATGCCCCCGAAAATGTGCGTATCAACCGGTTCGTCGGTCAGGAACCGCCAGTAGAACGTCCATTCCGGGCGCAGCATCTCCTCCGCGTGTGCTTCCACGTGCGCAAACA
>JAAYAQ010000490.1 GCA_012719295.1 Candidatus Hydrogenedentota bacterium
AGCGTCTGGCCGGGCTGCACGTGCGTGGAACTCCGCATGGACTGGACCGCGATGCCCCGGTCGTCGAGCGCCTGGAAAAACACCATCACCCCGGCGGGTGCGCGAAAATGCGCCGAGCCGTCGGCCTCCACCGGGACCGTGCCCAGAACACACTTGCCGGGGTCGTCGCGCGTGATCCCCATGGCAGGGAAGTTCATGGTGGGATGGGTTTTCGCGGGGACCGCGACAATGCGCAGCGCTTTGATCGCGCCGCGCGACGTGTTGGGCAAGCCCCGGTACACGTCGGTCACCACAAAACGGCCGTCCTGGGCCCGATCCCATTCCGGGACGTCCGGCCGCCGGAGCGGTTCGGGCTGGGGTTCCAGCGGCATTGGCCAGGCACAGGAGAACTCGGAATCGCGGTGAAGCAGTTCGAGGTTGCCATCGGCATCGAAGAGATAGAGTCCCATGGCATTGCCGGACATGCGAGCTCCCTCCCGGACGCTCTCGGCCTTGCCCCACGCCACGAGATAAAACCGTTCCGATAACGGCCAGGGGTTGGCGAAGTACGTCTCGGGCCAGCCTTCGATCTCGGGAAAGACCACTTCAGGCGTCAGACGGGTGATGGGGTCCGTGCCCTCGGTGCCGGCGGAGGGATCGAGCAAGACCAGGCTGCCCATGGTCTGCGCATGATGACCCGACGCCGTGAAGATGATCTTGCGGGAATTCGGTATGGACCGCGGCTCGAAGGTGCAATGGGGCGCGCGCGTGAAGTTGCCGTAAACGATGCTGCTGTTGGTGCCGTCGGGATTGATCGACCACAGGCCCATATACGGCATGTTGTCCCGGTCGACGTAGTCCCACCGGGAGTAGAGGATACGGCCATCGTGGGCGATGCTGGGCGTCCATTCGAACATCTCGAACGGTGAAATGGCGCAAAGGTCTCCCCCGTTTGCGTTCATGCGGTGCAGGGTGTAGACGGCCACGGGCCGCTCGGGCCCGCCCCCGCAGCGCACGTACGCGTCAGGCAGGTCCGGGGTCTCCAGCGTGCGCTGGGCGCTGGCCTTGCCGCACTGCAGGGCCTGTCCGCGCCGGGTCGAGAGAAAAATGATGTCGCCGCCGGGCAGATACCGCGCGTCAAAATCGTCGTACTTGCCGCCCGTCAGCTGACGCACCTGCCGCGTGGCGAGGTCCATCTCGAACACGTGATAGAAGGCGTCCTCCGGGACATTGTCCTTGTCAAGTTTGTCCGGCTGTTCCGCGAGACCGGGGCAATAGCGGCACCAGGCGAACAGCACCCGGGTGGCGTCGTACGACAGGCACGGCCGTAGAAAACTGCCTTCGCCGCCCATGGATTCGCTGAGGCACGCAATGGCGGGACCGTCGGGATTGGCGAAATCGCGCAGGGCATACAGCCCCCCTCCCGGGCGCGACCACCAGCCGTAATACTGGTCCGACATGTGGTTGTAGGTCCCCGGCAGGCGTTTGCCGAAGAAGATCGTGTCGAACGACAGGAGCGGGTGCGCAAACGTGAGTTTGCGCTGGAGCCAGCGCGCCTCGAGATAGGCATCCCTCGAGCCTTCCCGTTCGGCCACGTGCGCCAGCAGGGCGCGGTCGCCCGACACCTCGACGCCCTCCGTCTCCAGTTCGTCCAGGAGCGCGGCAGTGTGCGTCACGACCCGTTCAAAGCGCTCCGCCCAGTCCACCGGCGCGGACGGCCGGTGGTCTTTCGACCATTGCGAGAGGCTGCTCTGCAGGGCGGGGCGGTGCAGGGCGAGGTTCCGGTCCGGCTCGGCCACGCCAAACACCTCGACCTCGTCGAGATGCAGAAAGTCGGCGCCGGGAAGCTGGATCCGCACAAAACGGGCGGGGCGTCCTCCGATGTCGATCGCCAGCGGGGCGTTGTCCGAGAATCCGTAGAAGACGGCGCCGTTGTGCGCGTACCATTCCTGCCACGACGCTCCGTCGGCCGATGCCAGCAGCTTGAGATGCGCGGCCCGCGGCGCGACGCTGTCGCACCGGTTCCAGACGACGACACGCTGAACCAGGCACTCGCCACCCAGGTCAACCTGCCACCAGGGGGCGTCCTGCTGGCTGGTGTGGAATCCCCATTCGCCGTCCTTGACGCCGTCGCAGGCGCCCGCGGCATCCGATTCGGGGGTAAGGTCCCGCGGGGTCGCGCCGTAGCGGTACTGCTCCTGCAGCAGCCAGTCGGCTTCGACCTGGTCGCGGAACGGAACCTCCGCGGCCTGAACGGCCGAACCCGTCAGCACAGATAACCACACGACAGCGCCCAGCGCCTTCCCGAGCCGCATGCCTGCTCCCCTCATTCGTCACTCCAGCGACGGGGTGACTGGTTCTCCGCGGCTCTGGGCCCCGGTGTTTTCATACGCGCCAAAGAACTCGGAATTGCAGTCCAGCCACAGGGCCAGCCGGTAGATGTCCTCTTGAGACGGCTTCGCGTCGTAGTGCTGCCCGTTCAGATAGTCGAACAGTTTCGCCGCGCGGGCCCCGAACGCCCCGGGGATGGTCCGGCTGCCCCCGTGCACCCCATCCGTGATCGAGCCGTTGCTCACATTGAAATAGAAGCCGTAGTCTTTGGCCAGGTTTTCATACGAGCGGGCCCAGAGATGCGGTTCCTGCGGCTCGCCATCCAGGGGCAGCGCCCCCTTTTCCCGGTGGCACTCCACACAGTGCCGGTCAAGCACCGGCTGCACCAGCCGCTGGTAGTTGAACGGATTGGAGCCGTCGACGTCGGGTTGAATCGCGGACGGCGGCCGCTGCAGGGCAGCAGGAACGCGCGTCATCCGGAGGCCCGCCCGCTGCTTGTGTTCGTGACAGCCCAGGCAGGTCAGGGTCTCGCCCGCGTGCAGATACGTCGCCGAACGCATGGATTGGATGGCCAGCCCCTGCGCATCCAGCGCCTGGAAATAAATGAGTTTGCCGGCCGGCGCGCGGAAATGCGCGCTCCCGTCTTCCGCGACCGGCACGGTGCCCAGCACGGCCCGGGCATTGCTCTGGTTGGCGACGCCGATCCGGGGCTCGTTGGGCGGCGGCGTGGTCTTCGGCAACACCTGAATGACCCGCAATGCGGCGACTTTTGCGTCGCTGGGCCATGCAAAATCGCTCTCGTATACGTTCATGACCGCGACCGTCCCGTACTGATCTTCGGGCGGGGTCTGGGCCGTTTGGGTAGTTCCGGCCGGGAGCACGGGCGGTTTCGGCCGCGGCGCGAGCGGCATCGGGCTCAGGCAGGAAATGGCCGGATCGCGGTACAGCAGTTCCCGGTTTCCGAACCGGTCGAGCCAGTAGATGCCGCGGTTCTTCGTTGTGGGATCGTACACGCAGAGGTAGTCGTCTTCGCTCAGGGGCCAGGGCGTGCCGTAGACCATGCATTCGGCGATGGGCCGCAGGTGGCGTTCCGACTCGGGGAACGGCACCTCGGGAGTCAGGCGCGTGAGCTGGCTCATCGCGTTGTCGTCGGCGGCGCGCGGGTCGATCAGCACCAGCGAGCCAAAGGCATGCCCGTGGTGCGCCGCGGCCGTCGCGACGTACCGGTGCGAACCGGGAATGGCGCGAATGCTCATCTCCATCCACGGACGGCTGGACCGGTCTTCGGGGTAGTTACCATGGAAACTACGCGGATCGCGGCCGTCGGGGTAGCTGGTCCAGATGTGATGGGCCACATTGGTGTCGCGGTCAACATAGTCCCACCGCGTGTAGACGATCATCCCCTCGTGGTTCACGCTGGGATGCCATTCATGGGTTTCGTGATAGCTCATCGGGATGATGTCCGACCCGTCGGCGCGCATGCCGTACATCGCGTAGGTCGGGCAGTGGCGGCCGCAACGCAGGTAGCCGCCCCGGCGCTCGGAGATGAACGCCAGGCGCCCGTTCGGCAACTCGCACGGGTCGAAGTCGTTCCAGGGACCGTCGGTGAGCTGCACAAGGCCCGAGCCGTCGGCGTTGCAGCGGAAGAGGTGGTAGCAACTCCGGGGCGTCCATTCCAGGTCCTCACCCAGGGCCTCGGTGAATGCGAAATAGATGGTGCTGCCGTCGTACGAGAGTTCGGGCGAAAGAAACGCGCCCGGCTCGAGAGGGGCACCGGCCAGACGGCCGGCTTCCACGTTCGAAGCCGCAAGCAGGTTCTCCACCGAAGGGCGCGCCCCGAACGGCTCGTTCAGAACGAACAGCCCGCCGCCGGGAACGGCGTTGAACCCGTAGTACTGGTCACACATGTGGAACACGCCCCTGGAATCGTGCCGCTTGACGAAAAGGAGGCGGTCGAAATCAAACACGGGATTGCGGAACGCGATGTCACGCAACGCCCACCGCGCGTTGAGATAAATGGCGCGGCGCGCCGCGGCGTCCGGAACCCCGCCGGACGCCAGCGCCTTCCATTCCGCCTCGAGCGCGGCGAACGCCTGCATGGCCTCCGCCAGTCCGGGGACGTTCCCGGCATGGGCCAGGCGTTCCGCGAGCGCATGTCCCTGCGCAAACACGTGCTCGATGTGGGCGGTGGAACAGGTCAACGCATCCGCAACCGCGGCTGAGGGCCGCGAGTAGGGGCTTATGCTCTTCTGGTCGGCGGGTTTTCCCAGTGCGATATTCTCGCCGGGATTGCCGGCGGCATACACCTCGACCTCATCGAGGGCAAAGGAACACTTTCCCGGGATCTGGAGCCGCACCACGCGCGCCTCGATGTCTTTCCCGCGCAGATCGATAACCAGCGGAGCATTGTCCTCAACGCCGAGAAAGACCGATCCATCGTGCGTGTACACGGTCTGAAAGGCAGGATTCTGAGGCTCCAGGCAAACCAGAACCTGGAGCGTACGGGTGCGCGGGGCAGTACCGCTGTCGGTACGGTTGTAAACGACGATCCGATCGAGCTCGTACACGGCGCCGAGGTCCACCTGCCACCAAGGCTCCTGCTCGCCGCTGGCCGTGTGAAACCCGTAGGCGCCGGTCTTGATGCCGTCGCATCCGCCGGCGGCATCCTCCTGCGACGAAACCTCTCCGTGTGCGTCCGGAACCGCCGTTTGGAACAGGGCGTCTTCCTGCAGGAACGAGGCCTCGACGAGCGCCCGCCAGGAATCCTGCTCGTCTGCCGGTACGGCTTGCGGCACGAAAACGAGCCATCCAACGAGCGTCGCGCAGGAACCCAGAACACGCATGGTCCGGTACGGCCGCCTGAATGCCAGGGACATGAGCGTAATCCTCCAATGAATACCTGCCCATTATGATACATTTTCCGCCTTTGGTTTGACAGCAGGTTTAGGGTATCGTGGACGCAGCCCCAGAGCCGGGGCGTGGGGAGTCTGACTGCATGACGCGACGCGAACGACTGATGAGGACGCTGGAGGGCCAGCCGGTTGACCGGCCCCCCGTCTGTTTCTATGAACTGAACGGTCTCGACGAGGAACCGGAAGACCCCGATCCCTATAACGTGTTTAACGACCCCTCCTGGCGCCCCCTGCTGGACCTGGCCCGGGACCGGACCGATCGCATCGTCATGCGCGGCGTGCCCTTCCGGGACACGCCCCCGGATCCGCTTGAACCCCTCCGCGCCTTTGAACGCTGGGAAGACGGCGGAAGCCGATTCGAACGCACCACCCTCCGCGCCGGCAACCGGGTCCTGACGACCCTGAACCGCCAGGATGAGGCCGTGTACACGGTCTGGACCGTCGAGCACCTGCTCAAGGACGTCGACGATTTCAGGGCGTGGCTCGCTCTGCCGCAGGAGGCGTTCGGCGGAACGCCGGACACGTCCGAGGTCCTGATGACCGAAGACCTGCTGGGCGATGCGGGGATCGTCTGCCTCGACACGCCGGACCCGTTGTGCCATATCGCACCCCTGTTTGAAATGGGCACGTACCTGCTTGTCGCCATGACGGAGAACGCGCTGATGCACCAGGCGCTCGAGAAGGTGGCGTCGCTGCTCCTGCCGCGCGTGGAAGCCGTCGCCCGGGCGCTTCCGGGCCGCCTCTGGCGGATCTTCGGGCCGGAATACGCGTCTCCGCCCTACCTGCCCCCGAACCTTTTCGAAGAATATGCGGCCCGCTACGTCACGCCCATGGTCGAAGCCATCCAGCGGCACGGGGGCTATGCGCGTGTACACTCCCACGGGCGGCTGCGCGACATTCTCGACCACATCGCCGCCACGGGATGCCGCGGTCTTGACCCCATCGAACCTCCGCCGCAGGGAGACGTCACGCTCGCCTATGTCCGCGAACGTTACGGCGCGCAGATGACGCTCTTTGGCAATCTCGAAGTCTCGGACATCGAAAACCTGCCCACGCCCGGGTTCGCCGAAAAGGTCGCCACGGCTCTACGCGAAGGGACGGCGGGCGAAGGCCGGGGTCTCGTCGTGATGCCGAGTTCCGCCCCGTACGGGCGCGAGCTGTCGCCGTTGACCCTGCGGAATTACGAAGAAATGGTGCGGCAGGTGGAGGCGTTTCCAGGCGCCTAGCGGGGCCGGACAACACACCCGCCGTCTGCCGGGGTAGCATCAATCGTCTGAGGGAGGCGCCGTGGAAGACACCGTTGTGCCGGAGGGGCCGCCGCAAGACAAAAAGGCCTCCACGTGGTGGTGGCGCGCCTTTCTGCCTGCGTTCGCGGTGGTGTATGGCCCGTTCAATGTCGCGGCGGGCATCACCTGGCTCTTCGTTTCATGCGCCCACTGCAAACTCGTGTGGCTGAAGTGTCTCTGGGTCTTTCCCGGCATGGTGCTGATGTTCCTGGCGCGCATTGTCGCCCAGAACATGGGGCTCCGGAGCGTACCCGTCTCGGAGACCACAGGCGCGCTCATCGGCGGCGTGTTGTCTGCCGCCATCGTGTTCGGAATCGCCTGGATTGCCGGCAGAGGCCGCATCGCAAAATGGATCGTGCTGCCGCTGGCCTTCGTCCTGTCGGCCTGGGGCGCGTTGATGGCATTTCACCTGGTCCGGGCCTGACGCACCCGCGAGCGGGAACGCCGGCGCCCGGCGCCTTAATGCCCCAGCGCGGTCAGGAGCCCGGCCATTTCGCGCCGCACGGCCCGGATGGCCTCGTACCGCGTGTCTTCCACCGCCCGAACGCCGGGCAGGCCTTCCTTGCCGGGGGTGGTGCCGTCGTCGTCCCACCCGCAGAAGCGCGCGATTTCGAGTGCGGTGTCGTTCAACAGTCGTTCGGCTTTGGCGACCGCTTCGGGCGCGCGGTTTTCGCCTTTCGCCTTGTGCGCGGCGCCCCGCAGGGTCACGAGCATATCGTAATCCTCGATGCCGTCGCGCACGGCCTCCCAGCGCTTGCTGGGCACCACCCCGTCGCCTTGATATACCAGCAAGTAATCCAGGGTGTCCTCGGGCTTGTACCAGGGATCCGCCTTCGAGGTGCAGTACGACCAGAACCCGATGCCCGTGAGCCCGTGATGCCAGGCCAGCCACGACTGTCCGCGGTAATACCCCAGCGGCGACTGGTGCTTTGCGTTGTCCGAGCATTCATAAGTCCACAGGGTCTTGCCGGAATTCTTGATGATCTCCAGTTTGTCCTGGTTGATGTCGAGCAGGAATCCCCCGCAGTTGGGGCACCAGATGTCGACGTACGGAAGCATCTCGACGAGTTCTTCTTTGCGAATGCGCGCTACGGGATCGGTATACATCAGGATGTTGGGGTCCGCTTCCCGGGCGAGTTTGGCGTAGAAGAGGTATCGTGCGACAAGGCCGTCGTTCAGGCCGGGTTCATCGACGGGATACATGGCGAACCGGTCGTAGCCGATGCCCATGTCCTTGAGATGGGCCACCCACGCGCGCATCCAGGTCACGAACGCCGTGCGGTACGCGCCGGTCTCGATGCCCCCCGGACCCTTGATTCCGCCGGTATTGTGAAACAGGATCATGCCGTGAGGCGCATACCGGCGCACATAGGCGTCGTGTTCGGTGTAGTCGATCTCACCCACAATCGCGCCCGTCTCGTCGTAGGACGCTTTCGGGACAAGCGTCGTCACGAACACGTTGTTGCCGTGCGCGACGCGGTCTTGAACCGTCTCTTCCTCGAAACCGCGCATCCGCGGGGTATTGTAGACATACCCCCAGTTGCAGTGTTTAAGCGCCTGGGTCTCGGGCAAGGCCGGTTCCCAGACCTCGACGGTCAACGGCGCCGTGAATTCCCGCGACTCGACCTCGAGCGTGCGCAGCCGGACGGTGCTCGTCCACCGGCCGGGCGCCAGACCGTCGGTGCGAACCGCAAACCACAGTTGCCGCGCGTCCCAGGCGGG